>NZ_LZMM01000039.1:0-47688 GCF_001665945.1 Kocuria sp. ICS0012
CCGGCGCGCTACCCGTGGTGATCCTCGTCAGCTTCGGGGTGATCGTCGCGGGCCTCACCGTAGCCGCGGTCCTGCACATCCGCAGGCTCTCGCGCTGATTTCACGATCAGCTCACCGGACCGCTGACACCGCGTCGGCAAAACCGTGCCACGGTGAGTAAACTTTCGGGTATGGCTTTCAATCAACTTGCTAAGGACCGTCCGCGCCTTCTCATCGTGGGTGGCGGTTACGTCGGTTTCACACTGGCGCAGAAGCTGCAGACCCGCATTAAGGAGTCCGGCGGCGTGGTCACGGTGGTGGACCCCAACCCGTACATGACCTACCTCCCGTTCCTGCCCGAGGTCTCGGCCGGCAACATCGAGGCGCGCTCCGCCGTGATCCCGCACCGTCAGCACCTGGCCGACTGCGAGTTGATCACCGGCCGCGTGGAGAGCATCGACCATGCCAACCGTACGGTCACCGTCCACGGCATCGACGAGGGCCCCGAGTTCGAGCTCACGTACGACGAGATCGTGCTCGCCGGCGGTTCCAACACCCGCACGTTCCCCATCCCGGGGCTCGCGGACAAGGCCATCGGCATGAAGACCATCGAAGAGGCCGTGTCCGTGCGCAACTGGGTGCTCGAGCGCATCGAGGTGGCTTCCCTCACCAACGACGAGGACGAGAAGCGCAAGGCGCTGACCTTCATCGTGGTGGGCGGCGGCTACGCCGGTTCCGAGACCATCGCCGAGCTCGAGGACATGGCGCGTTCGGCCGTGCAGCGCAACGACCTCCTGAAGGTCTCGGACCTGCGCTTCGTGCTGGTCGAGGCCATGGGCCGGATCATGCCCGAGGTCTCCGAGGATCGTGCCGAGAAGGTCGTGGCCGAGATGCGCGCCCGCGGCATCGAGGTGCTGCTGAACACGTCCCTGTCCGAGGTGGACGGTGACCTGGTCAAGCTCATCAACATGCAGGACAAGTCCCCGGCCGGCGAGATGGCCACGGACACCCTGATCTGGACGGCCGGCGTGCAGGCTGCGTCCTTCGCCAAGAACAGCGACCTGCCCATCGACGACCGCGGACGCGTGCGCGTGGGCGCGGACCTGCGCGTGACCGGCGACGACGGGCCCTTCGAGGGTGCCTGGGCCGCCGGTGACATCGCCGCCGTCCCGGATCTCACGGGCGCCGGCCCCGGCGGGTTCTGCGTCCCCAACGCGCAGCACGCCGTGCGTCAGGCCGCGACCATGGCCAAGAACATCATGGCCGCGCACAAGGGCGAGCCGCTCGAGGACTACTATCACGAGAACCTCGGGTCCGTGGCGGGTCTGGGTCTGTACAAGGGTGCCGCCACCATCCGCGGCATCGACCTCGGCGGTCTGCCGGCGTGGGCCATGCACCGCCTCTACCACGGGTACGCGATCCCCACGGTGGAGCGCAAGGTGCGGGTGTTCACGGAGTGGGGCGTGAACCTGCTCTTCGGCCGTGACACCACCCCGCTGCGTCACCTGCGGGACCCCCGCCGCGCCTTCCAGAAGGCCGCGGGCGCGGACGTCCCGGCCGAGAAGGCGAGCCTGTAACACTCCATCGCACCGAGCCGGTGGGCCCGCGCACCCGCGCGGACTCACCGGCTCGGTCACGCCCCCATAGCCCAATCGGCAGAGGCAGCGGACTTAAAATCCGCTCAGTCTGGGTTCGAGTCCCAGTGGGGGCACCGATTCCGCACCCGCGGGGGCCCTGTTCGCTCAGCACAAACTCCCAGGTTCCTGTGACGCGTCAATGTTAGGCTGAAAGAACAGCTCGCCCACGCCTCGAAAGGACGTCCCATGGCCGGCGGAAACCCACTGCTACGCGACTTCAACAAGAAGAACGGCACCGCGACCACCCCGGATATCTCCCGCGACCCCCGTTACTCACCCGAGAACCTGGAGAACCTCTACAACGCGCCCGCCGCGGGTCCGGACCGCACCGGACGCATGAGCTACGACGACGTCGTCATGCGCACCTCGCTCGTGCTCGGTTGCGTAATCGTCACGGCCGTGGTGGGTTGGGTCGCCCCGGTGCTCGCGCTGCCGGGCGCCATCGTGGGTCTCGTGCTGGGTCTGGTCAACGCGTTCAAGCGTGAGCCCAGCCCGCTGTTGATCACGCTCTACGCGCTCGCCGAGGGCCTGTTCCTGGGTGGCATCTCCCGCATGTTCGAGGGCGCCTACCCGGGCATCGTGGTCCAGGCGGTGATCGGCACCCTGGCGGTGTTCGTCTCCGTACTCGTGCTCTACAAGGTGGGCGTGCTGCGCTCCTCCCCGCGCGTGACCAAGTTCTTCATGGTCGCACTGCTGGCCTACGCACTGTTCGCCCTGGTCAACCTGGGCACGAGCCTGCTGGGCGGCTACAACATGCGCTACGACGCCACGATCTTCGGCATCCCGCTGGGTCTGTTCGTGGGCGCGATCGCCATCCTGCTGGCCGTCTACAGCTTCGTGCTCGACTTCGAGAACATCAGCGACGGCGTCAAGCGCGGTATTCCCAAGAAGGCGGCATGGTCCGCGGCGTTCGGGCTGACCGTGACCCTGATCTGGGCCTACGTGGAGATCCTGCGCGTGCTCTCGATCATCCGCTCCATGAGCGACTGACTCCCATCCCCGCGCGTCGCTCGGGGCCCTCAGGGCCCGGTGACGTACGCCGGAATGAGAAGCGGCGGCCCAGTGGGTCGCCGCTTCTCGCGTTGTGGGGATCGTTCACATGTAGCGGATCTCGAGTTCGCGCGGGGGCAGGTTGATCGCGCGGGCGGGGATGTTATTGCTCGCGGCTCGTCCCACGAACAGCCAGCCCAGGATCTCCTCGTGCTCGTCCAGACCGTAGAACTCGCGCACCACGTCCCGGTCGTAGGGCTCGCGATGGGACCAGACGGTGGCCCATCCCTGCGCGTAGAACGCGGCTTCGAGGATCCCGCGGGCGGCGTACACGTCCCCGCGCTGGTCCTTCTTGGACTGCGGCAGTTCCGGGTGGTGGCGGAAGATGATGGCCAGGGCCACCCCGCCCCGGGACGCCCACTGCAGGCTCCCGCGATACGCGGCCAGGACCCGGATCTTGCGACCCTTCAACCGGGGGACGGGGCCCGAGAGGGCGGGGACGGACGTGAGGCCCGCCATGGCCGCGGCCAGCAGGGACGCGGCCTGCCCGCTCGTCGCGACCACGCGCCAACCCGTGGGGCGCTCGTCGTACTTGGCGCCGGCGGCGGCCCGCAGGACGGCCTCGAGCTCCTCACGCCGCGGGGCCTCCTGTGTCAGGACGCTCGCGGGGCGGCGTTGGGACAGGACGCGCAGCAGTGTGGTGGACATGACGCCCATTTTGTCACCCTTGGCCCCGCACGCCGGTATCAGCACGTTGCGCGATGGTGTCATGATAAGGGCATGCCATCCAGTGTTACGACGTCCCACGCGGGCTCATCCCCGAACCCCGTGGTCAAACGTCCCCAGTCCGACACATCCTCCGAACTCGTCACCCAGCACGACGGCGCGTCGCCCCCCTCCACGGGGCCCAACGCCCCTGACGCGCAGACCATGGTCACGACCCCGGTCCGGATCGCGGCCGCGTGGTCGTGGCGGATCTTGCTCATCATCGCCGGTGTGGGTGTGGTGGGGTGGCTGCTGAGCCACGTGACCACCGTGTTCATCCCGGTGCTGTTGGCCGCGCTGCTCGCGGGGTTGCTCTCGCCGGCCGTCCGCTGGCTGCGCTCCAAGCACTTCCCGTCCGCGCTGGCCGCGATCACCGTGGAGCTCGGACTGATCCTGGGGGTTCTGGGCCTGTTGGTGCTCGCGGGTCAGCAGATGATCGCCGGTTTCGCACAGCTCTCCGACAGCGCGGTGGCCGGTTTCCAGCAGTTGATCGGAATGCTGGAGGACAGCCCCCTCAACATCTCCACGGACAACATCAACCAGTGGCTCTCGGACATCGGGGCCACGCTGCAGCGCAACTCGGACGCCATCCTCTCCGGCGCGATGACCTTCGGCTCCACGGCGACCAACATCGTCACGGGCACGATCATCATGCTGTTCGTCCTGCTGTTCTTCCTCATGGACGGCGAGAACATTTGGCTGTTCCTTGTCAAACTGTTCCCCCGCCGCGCCCGCCCCGCCGTGAACGGTGCCGGGCGCAAGGGCTGGATCTCGCTCGCGCAGTACGTGCGCATCCAGGTGTTCGTGGCGTTCGTGGACGCCGTGGGTATCGGGCTTGGTGCGTTCCTGCTGGGTGTGCCGCTGGCGCTGCCGATCGGTGTGTTGGTGTTCCTGGCGTCCTTCATCCCCATCGTGGGTGCCGTGGTGACCGGTGCGGTGGCCGTCCTGGTGGCCCTCGTGGCGATCGGGCCCGGTATCGCGCTCGCCATGCTCGGTGTGGTGCTGCTCGTCCAGCAGGTCGAGTCCAACGTCCTGCAGCCGCTCGTGATGGGCAAGGCCGTGGCCCTGCACCCCGTGGCCGTGTTCTTGGCGGTGGCCGCCGGTAGCGTGCTCTTCGGGATCGCCGGTGCGCTGTTCGCCGTGCCCCTGATGGCCATGCTCAACACGATCATCCGCTACCTCGGCAGCCGCGCCTGGGAGCGGGACGAGGAGATCGCGTGGCAGCCCTTCATGTACCCGTGGGAGATCAAGAAGGCAGCCAAGAAGCAGGAC
Source organism: Kocuria sp. ICS0012 (assembly GCF_001665945.1). NCBI lineage: Bacteria > Bacillati > Actinomycetota > Actinomycetes > Micrococcales > Micrococcaceae > Kocuria > Kocuria sp. ICS0012. Next base: position 4,644 of record NZ_LZMM01000039.1, read on the forward strand.
CTCACGCGCGAACAGGTCATGGCCCAGCTGCAGCGTTTCCGCGGCAAGCGCCATCGTGAGCGCCAGAACGCGGAGAAGAAGCGCGAGGAGAAGCACAAGAAGGAAACCAAGCACAACGCGTCCATCGAGGCGGACGAGGTGGGTTCGGGGGACTCCCGGAACGTCTAGTCCCGCACGGCGTAATACCATGGAACGCGGCGTCCTCACCCCGGACGCCGCGTTCTGTGTGTCCGCGCCGAGCCTCGAGGTCGTGATCCACCCCGGGTTCGCGCGTTTCGAACGAGCCGCAACGGCCGACTACCACGAAAGAAGTTCTCTGTGGGCCTCACTGATTTGCCCGTCTCGGTGGCCGACGTCCGCCACGCCGCGCAGCTGCTCGACGGGGTGATCGAGACGACGCCGCTCGCGCACTCCCGGGCGCTGTCCCGCATGCTCGGCTCCGAGGTCTACCTCAAGTGCGAGAACCTCCAGCGCGCCGGGTCGTTCAAGGTCCGCGGCGCGTACGTGCGCATGGCCCAGCTCTCCGACGAGGAGAAGCGACGGGGAGTCGTGGCGGCGTCGGCCGGCAACCACGCGCAGGGCGTGGCGCTCGCGGCGGCGAAACTCGGGATCACGGCGCGGATCTACATGCCCCGCGGAGCGGCCCTGCCCAAGATCGCGGCCACCCAGGACCACGGTGCGGAGGTCGTGCTGCATGGGTCGAACGTGGACCAGGCGCTCGCAGAGGCCCAGCGCTACGCAGACGAGACCGGCGCGGTGTTCGTCCACCCCTTCGACCACCCGGACATCATCGCCGGCCAGGGCACCCTGGGTCTCGAGATCCTCGACCAGCTGCCCACCGTGGACACCGTCATCGCCGGTGTGGGCGGGGGAGGGCTGCTCGCGGGAGTGTCCGTGGCGCTGAAGGCCAAGGCACAGGAGCAGGGCAAGGACATCCGGGTCATCGGGGTGCAGGCGGAGAACGCCGCGGCCTACCCGCCCTCGCTCGCCGGGGACGCGATCGTCACGCTGTCCAAGGTCTCCACCATCGCGGACGGCATCGCCGTGGGCCGGCCCGGACAGTTGCCGTTCAACGTGATCCGCCACCTCGCGGACGACGTCGTCACGGTCTCCGAGGACTCGCTCGCCCAGGCGCTGATCTTCATGCTCGAGCGCAACAAGATGGTCGTGGAACCCGCGGGTGCCGTGGGTGTGGCGGCGATCCTCGAGGGGGCGCTCAAGCGTGAGTACCCGGATCTGGGGACCACTGTCGTGCTGCTCTCGGGCGGCAATATCGATCCCATGCTGATGCTCAAGGTGATCCAGCGGGGTCTCTCCGCGGCGGGGCGCTACATGACCATCAAGATGATGCTCACGGACCGCCCCGGTGAGCTCGCCCAGATCTCGCAGATCATCGCGGACATGGACGCCAATGTGACCGGGGTGAATCACACCCGGATCGGGGGCTCGTTGTCCATGGGGGACGTGTCCATCACGATTGACATGGAGACCAAGGGCCACGGGCACTGCGATCACGTGATCGACGCCCTGGAGTCCCACGGCTACCGACCCGTGGTGGTGCACTGAGCGGGAGGTGACCCGCGCGGTGCGCGTGCGTCAGCGGCGTCGTCCGCGCCGGGCCGTGAAGTACGTGACGAACGCGGCCACGAAGGTGGCGAACCACAGGATGTTGCGCAGGCCGCCGGTCGCGTTCAGTGCGGGGTCGTCCTGACCCAGGAAGTGCACGACGATCGCGGCGATCCCCAGCAGCGCGGTGAGGATGATCAGCGGGACCGTCCACGAGTTGGGGGTCCGGTTCCAGTGTGTGACCACGGGGGAAACTCCTAGCGAGGCTCGACGGGGCGTGCTTCGATCCTACGGGCCACACCCGGGCGACTCATGGACCGTGTCGAGCCGCGTAAGACTCCTGGGCCGCATCGGGTCGCGCACGACGAAGACCACCTCGCACGTGCGAGGTGGCCTTCGTGATGAACCGGGGTCGATCAGCGGCTGAAGGGCTTGGCCTTCAGGATCTTCACCGTGATGTCCTTGCCGTTCGGGGCCTTGTAGCTCACGGTGTCACCGACCTTGTGGCCGTTGATCGCGGCACCCATGGGAGAGCGCTCGGAGAAGACCTCGAGGTCCGAACCGCCGGTGAGGTCCTCGGCGACCTCGCGGGAACCCATGAGGAAGGTCATCTCGTCGCCCGCGATCTCCGCGGTCACGACCATGCCGGCCTCGATCACACCGTCGTCCGCGGGGGCCTCGCCCACCTGGGCGTTCCCGAGCAGCTGGGTCAACTGGGCGATCCGGCCCTCGTTCTTGCCCTGCTCCTCGCGTGCAGCGTGGTAGCCGCCGTTCTCCTTGAGGTCCCCCTCGGAACGCGCCTGTTCGATCCGGTCCACGATCTCCTGGCGGTACGGCCCGGAGATGTGGTCAAGCTCCTTCTTGAGCCGGTCGTAGGCTTCCTGGGTGAGCCAGGCTCCCTCATTAGTAGCCACGGTGCCTCCGTTCTCTGGTGTCCGTCGCCCTGACGGACACGTGTAGAAAAACCCCGCCCCGGGGCGAGCCGAGTGGCCCAACGCGTCCGGGTCGGGGATGTGATCTCCGTCCAGTCTAGTGGAGTCCGCGCCCGCGGCCCAAAGCGCGTGCGGGGGTGCGGTGGGTCGTGCAATCCGACGTCATGGTTGCCGTCACGGATGTGGCCGGTCCGAAGCTGCGCGGATGGTCAGTCAGGAATTACCCGACCACCGCGGGAGGCTCAGCCAGCACTCTCCCAGCACGAGTCGACCCCCGCCGTCGTGGCCAGGTTCGTGGTGCGCAGGGGCACCCGGTGGGTGCTCGTGCGGCCGTTGAGTTGGTCGTCCGGCAATTGGCCGATCGTGACCTCGGTCCAACCCACCACGGCATACTGCTCGTTGAGGGCCTCCACCGCGCACGTGACGGTCTGGTCGGGGTCCTTGGTGAGGTCGAAGTCCGCGTACACGTGCCCCGAGTCCGTGATCTGGAAGCTCACGTCCTTGAACACGGGCCGCTGGGAGTTGCCCCACACGATCCACACCACGAACAGCGCCGCCACCAGCGTGGCCGCGGCCGCGATCAGCATCCAGCCACGGGTGCTGGGCCCGCGGCGGGGGGAGCGGGCGACGGCGCGGTGTCCGGTCCCGTAGCGCTGTGCGAGCGCCCGCTGGGTCGCGGAGGTGCCGGGGGCAGTGGCGCCCGTCTCCGGCCGGGAGGTAGGCCGGGGCGTCGCAGAACTCATGGCGACCACTGTACCCAGCGCGCGTGTGCGGTTTCTGGGAGGCCGGTCGCCGTGCGGTGCGCGGCAGCCGTGATGGGTGCGACAGCTCCGGCAGCACGAGCGGCGTAAGATACCGGGGATTGCATTTTTCCCGCGATGACGTCTTGGAGGCATCCGTTCGGTGACGGATTATTCACAGCTTCGATTGTTGGCCATCCACGCCCACCCGGACGACGAGTCCAGCAAGGGTGCCGCGACCATGGCACATTACGCCCAGCTGGGCGCGCGCGTCATGGTGGCCACGTGCACCGGTGGCGAGCGCGGCTCGATCCTCAACGCCGAGATGGAGGGGGACGTCTGGGCCGAGCGTGACCTGCCCGGGCTGCGTCGTCACGAGATGGCCGCGGCCGCGAAGGCCCTGGGCGTAGAGCACCGGTGGATCGGGTTCACGGACTCCGGTCTGCCCGAGGGGGACCCGTTGCCCCCGCTGCCGTGGGGCTGCTTCGCCCTGCAACCGCTCGAACGCGCCGCGGCCCCCGTGGTGCAGCTGGTGCGTGAGTTCCGCCCGCACGTGATCCTGAGCTACGACGAGAACGGCGGTTACCCGCACCCGGACCACATCCAGACCCACAACGTGGCCATGGAGGCATACCAGCGCGCGGGGGACCCGCAGGCGTACCCCGAAACGGGTGAGCCGTGGACCCCGTCCAAGCTGTACTACGACCGCGCGTTCAACGTGGAGCGGTTCATCGCACTGCACGAGGCCCTCGAGGCCCGCGGACTGCAGTCCCCGTACGCCCAGCGCATCGCCGCGATCCAGGAGTCGGACCCGGAGGGTCACCGCCCGCCCATGCCGCGCCACGAGACCACCACCAAGATCGAGTGCGCGCACCAGTTCACCGTCCGGGATGCGGCCCTGAGCAGCCACCGGACCCAGGTGGACCCCAAGGGCCTGTTCTTCGCGGTCTCCGCCGAGACCCAGGCCGAAGTGTGGCCGTGGGAGGACTACACGCTCGCGGAGTCCCGCGTGGAGACCTCCCTGCCCGAGACGGATCTGTTCGCGGGCGTCACCGACGCCGCCTCGACCCCCCGGAAATGAGCCTTCCCGTGCCCACGCTGCTGACCGTCCTGACCGCCGCGACGCCGGCCCCGAGTCCGGAGAACACCCTGCGCCCGGGGTTGGACCCCAGCCAGGTCTCGCCGGGCCTCGTGGGCTTCCTCATGACGTTCCTGCTGGCCGCCGCCGTGGTCCTGCTCGTGATGGACTTCAACCGCCGTAACCGGCGACTGCGCTACCGCGCCCAGTACGCCGAGCAGCGCGCCGCGGAGGATCACGTGGGTGGCTACGCGGACGATGCCGCGGCGTCGCCGTCGCGCACGTCCCGCGCCGGTGGGTCGAGCGAGGGCGACGTCGCCCGCCCGCCTCGCGCGGGTGACCGCCGGGACGGTCCGCCCCGCGACTGACTGCCACAGGCGCCCCGTCCTGCGCCTGAACCCGACGGGCGCCCCGCCCCGCCCCAGACTCCGACGGGCGCCCCGCTCCTGGGAGCGACGCACCACCCGGTGGCGGGCAACCGCGACCAGAGCCGCGCCTCATGACCCTCGAGCCGTGAGCCCCCGGGCTGTCATCCCCGCTCCCGTGTGAGACCGTGGGGTATGTCCAATCGTCTGGCCCACTCCACGAGTCCCTACCTGCTGCAGCATGCGGAGAACCCCGTGGACTGGTGGGAGTTCTGCCCCGAGGCCTTCGAGGAGGCCCACGCGCGGGAGGTGCCCGTCCTGCTGTCCGTGGGCTATGCCGCGTGCCACTGGTGTCATGTGATGGCCCACGAGTCCTTCGAGGACCCGGAGGTGGGGCGCTACCTCAACGAACATTTCGTGGCGATCAAGGTGGACCGCGAACAACGCCCGGACGTGGACTCGATCTACATGGCGGCCACCCAGCTGCTCACAGGTCAGGGCGGCTGGCCCATGACCGCGTTCCTGACCCCGCAGGGCAGGGTGTTCCATGCCGGGACCTACTACCCGCCGCGTCCCGTGCAGGGGCGGCCGTCCTTCATGCAGGTCCTGCGGGCCGTCACCGATGCCTGGACCGAGCGCCGTGACGAGGTGTTGCGCGGGGCCGAACAGGTCTACGATGCGCTGTCCCGCCACCCCGAACTCGTGGACCGGATGCTCGCCGACGCGGGTCCGTCGGTCGTGCGCGTGGAGGGTGGCGAGGCCGCCGAGGACGCCGTGGAACAACTCACGGGAGCCTGGCTCGACGGCCTCGAGGTCGCCCGGGACGCCGCCCACGAGGGCTTCGGAACCGGCGCCAAGTTCCCGCCCTCGCCCACCCTGAACGCCCTCACGCGCATTGCGAGCACTGCGCACCGCGATGCCCTGGCTGGGGATCCCGCGTCGGCGAGCGCGGACGCTGCTTCCGGCCACGACGACGCCGCGGCGCAGCACGCGCGCACCGCACGTGATCTGTTGTGCGCCACGCTCGACGCGATGGTCACGGGGGCGCTGCAGGACCATGTGGGCGGCGGGTTCTTCCGGTACTCGGTGACCCCGGACTGGTCCCTGCCCCACTACGAGAAGATGCTCTATGACAACGCCCAGCTGCTCGGCGTGCTGGCGCGCACCGTGGCGCTGCTGGAACGCACCGGCACGGACGCCACTCGCGCGGCCCGTTACCGCCGGGCCGCAGAGCTGCTGGTCGAGTGGCTCGAACGGGAGATGATCACCCCCGAGGGCGCGTTCGCCGCATCCCTCGACGCGGACAGCGATCCCGCGTCCGACGAGCCGCATGCCGAACGTGAGGGCGCCTACTACACGTTCTCGGGTCACGCCGGAAGCCCCGCAGGGGGTCGCCCCGCGCCGGCCACGGCGGCCTGGGGTGAGGCGGGTGCGGTCACGGGGATCCTGGACGAGTCCGTGCGGCAGGAGCTGTGGCAGCGGCGGGTCACCCGCACGGCACCCCACCTGGATGACAAGATCGTCACGGCCTGGAACGGCATGGCGCTCACGGGACTCGCGGACGCGGGTGTGCTGCTGGGGCATCCCGAGTGGATCGAGCTGGCCGCCACGGCCGCCGGTTTCCTGTGGGAACGGCACCGGGACTCCGCCACGGGACGCATCACGCGCACGTCACGCGGCGGCGTCGTGGACCCCCACGAGGGCCAGCTCGAGGACTACGCGCGCTTCGGCGCCGGGCTGCTCGCGTTGTACCGGGCCACGGGCGAGACCGCGTGGTACGAGCGCAGCCGCGCGCTCGCCGAGGTCGCCGTGAAGCGTTTTGTGCGCGGGAGTACCGTGCTCGAGTCCGCCGAGGTGGATCCCACCCTCGCGGCGGCCGGGGCCACGGGCCGTGCGGAGCCGTTCGACGACGTCGCCGCATCCAGTTCCGCGGTGCTCTCCCGGTGGCTCACGGAGCTGTCCCAACCGACGATCGGTGAGCGCCAGGCCCGGGAGGTGGTCGACGCCGTGACCGCGCCCGCGACCGGGGTGGTCCTCAAGGCCCCCACGACGGCCGGGGGCATGGTGTCGGCCGTGCTGGCCGACGAGCACCCCCCGGCCCTGTTGCAGGTCGTGGACGCGAGCGCCGAGCAGTGGCGCGAGACGCTCGACGCGGTCGGTGCGGCACGTATGCTGGATGTCCTGGTCCTGGACCGGAGTGCGGCGCCGTACGGGGTTCCTGCGGCATCGGAACCCGGCTACACGGTGTGGTTGTGCCGGGACGGGCGCTGCGAACTTCCCGTCCATTCCATGCCGGACGTGAGCGCACTCGTCACCCGGATCCGCGCGGAGCGGGGCTGAGCGCACCGGGGCGCTGCGTCGTCGGCATCGCGTGGACGACGCAGACGTCACCGCGCCGAGCGGTCCCCGCACGCCGAGCGCCGTCGGGCCTCTGACCGGGGCGTCACACATCGCTCACGCGGCGAACATCGCGAACATGATCGCGATGTAGTGGCAGACGAAGCCGCCGATCGTGCACGCGTGGAAGACCTCGTGGAAGCTGAACGTCGCCGGGAGCAACCGGGGGCGCCTGGTCGCATAACACACCGCACCGGCGATGTAGAACACGCCGCCGCAGATCAGCAGGACGGTCGCGGGGACGTTCACCGCGAAGAACGCCGGGAGGTAGAGCAGGGCCAGGCACCCCATGATCACGTAGAGCGGGGTGTAGAGCCATCGCGGCGCGCTCATCCAGAAGACACGGAAGATCACGAGCAGGGCACCGATCGTCCAGATCACGCCGAGCAGGATCGTGGCGCCCCGCACCGGGAGGAAACTCACGGCCAGGGGCGTGTACGTCCCGGCGATGATCAGGGCGATGTTCGAATGGTCCATCCGCCGCAGCACCGCGTTCATGCGCGCGCCCCAGTAGAAGCGGTGGTATACGGCCGAGGTACCGAACAGCATGATCGCCGTGATGGTGTAGACCAGACATGCGAGACGCAGCTCCACCGTGGGTGCCACGACGATGGCCACCACACCCAGCACCGCGGCCACCGGGCTGAAACCCGCGTGGATCCACCCTCGCCAGGACGGTTTCTTCTCCACCGTGAGGGGACCGTTACGCGTGTGACGCACGATCGTCACCGGGCCGGGAACGGTGCGCTTCTCGGTGCGTTCGTCTGACATGGTGGACACCACTGCCTCTCATGGGTGCCCCGCGGACACGGAGCTCGGGGGTGCTACTGGATTGGGTCTGCCCTACAGGTAGTTTAGGGGTGTGAATCCGTGTGGACCGGGCCGACTCAGGGGAGGAATGACGCTGTGAAACTTCCCCGTGTCATGTATTCCTTCTACGAACACCGCTTGGCGCGCACCCTCACCGCGGACGAGTTGCCGCATCACGTGGGTGTGCTCGTGGACGGCAACCGCCGGTGGGCGCGCCAGTTCGGCGCCACCACGGAGGAGGGCCACCGGGCGGGCGCGCGCAGGATCGTGGAGTTCCTGCGCTGGTGCCACGAGCTGAACATCCAGGTGGTCACCCTTTACATCCTCTCCACCGAGAACCTCAACCGTCCGCGCGAGGAACTCACGGCCCTGCTGGAGATCATCACCAACCTGATGTGCGAACTGCAGGAGGAAGGGATCTGCCGGATCCAGCCCGTGGGTGCCCTGGGAACCCTCCCGGAGAAGCTCCAGGAGCAACTGCTGAACAGCGCACAGCGCACGGTGGGCAATCCCGGCCCCCACCTGAACATCGCCGTGGGGTACGGGGGGCGGCAGGAGATCGTGGACGCGGTACGCGAGGTGCTCACCGACGCCGACGCCCGCGGTGCGTCGCTCGCGCAAATGGCGCAGGAGCTCAGCGTGGAGGACATCTCCGCGCACCTCTACACGCGCGGGCAACCCGATCCCGACCTGCTGATCCGCACCTCCGGCGAACAACGCCTCTCGGGCTTCCTGATGTGGCAGTCCGCATACAGCGAGTTCTACTTCTGCGAAGCGCTGTGGCCGGACTTCCGCCGGGTCGACTTCCTGCGGGCCCTGCGCGATTACGCGCGCCGTCAGCGCCGATTCGGGAGCTGAGCGGGCCCTAGCGGTCCCGCTCACGGGCCCGTGGCGGATGTTCACGCGCCGTTCACCGGTGGGGCGCGCCACCCTTGATCGGCCTCCCTAGCGTGAGAGGTGCCGGACACACCGGCCAAGGACTTCGCAGGGAAAGGGCCCCATGAGCATCGACACCCCCGTAACCCCCGTCCGATCCGGCGCGCTCGAGGAGGACGGCTCCGCGGCCGGTGTGCGCACCTACGTGATCGACACGTCCGTGCTGCTCTCGGACCCGCGCGCTGTGTTCCGCTTCGCCGAGCACCGCGTGGTGCTGCCCGTGGTGGTGATCACCGAGCTCGAGGCCAAGCGTCACGACCCGGAACTGGGGTACTTCGCGCGCAAGGCGCTGCGGTTGCTGGACGACCTCCGCGTGACCCACGGCGGCCTGGACCGGCCCGTGGACCTCGCGGACGGCGGGTGCCTGCAGGTGGAGCTCAACCACGTCGCGGACACGGTGCTGCCCCAGAGTTTCCGGCTGCGGGACAACGATTCACGCATCCTCAGCGTGGCCGCGAACCTCTCCGGCGAGGGTCACGACGTGTGTGTGGTGTCCAAGGACCTGCCCATGCGGCTCAAGGCCTCCGCCCTGGGACTCGCCGCGGAGGAGTACCGCGGTGAGTGGATCGGTGGTGACGACGCGTACACGGGGGTGGCCCACCTGGACGTCGCGGACGACGTCGTCTCCGTCCTCTACGCCGAGGGCCGCACGGAAGTGCCGGGCGCCCGGGAGCTTCCCGTGAACACGGGTCTGGTCCTGCGCTCGTCCGCGGGCAGCGCTCTCGCCCGGACCGAACCGGACGGGCAGGCGCGCCTGGTCGTCGCGGACCGGGACGTGTTCGGGGTGCAGGGACGCTCGGCCGAACAGCGGTTGGCGATCGACCTGCTGACCGACCCCGCCGTGGGCATCGTCTCGCTGGGCGGTCGCGCGGGAACGGGCAAGTCCGCGCTCGCGCTGTGCGCGGGTCTCGACGCCGTTCTGGAACGCCGGGAGCACCGCCGGATCATGGTGTTCCGCCCGCTCTACGCGGTGGGTGGCCAGGACCTGGGCTACCTCCCCGGCACCGAGGAGGAGAAGATGAACCCGTGGGGTCAGGCGGTCTTCGACACGCTGTCCTCCGTGGTCTCACCCGCGGTCGTGGACGACGTCGTGGCGCGCGGGATGCTCGAGGTGCTGCCCCTGACCCACATCCGCGGGCGGTCCCTGCACGACGCGTGGGTCATCGTGGACGAGGCGCAGTCGCTCGAACGCAACGTATTGCTCACCGCCCTGTCCCGGATCGGGCAGAACTCCAAGGTGGTGCTCACCCACGACGTCGCCCAGCGGGACAACCTGCGGGTGGGACGTCACGACGGCATCATGGCCGTGGTCGAGGCGCTCAAGGGTCAGCGGTTGTTCGGGCACGTGAGCCTCACGCGCTCCGAGCGTTCACCCATCGCGGCCCTCGTGACCGACCTGCTCGAGCGCCAGGACGTGTGACCCGACGACGCCGGGCCGGGAGGGCGGCGTCGTCCCCCGCCCGGCCTGGTCGTCCCGAGCCCGCGGCATCGTCGTCAGGTCCGAACGGGCTGCGCGCCCTGGACACCCGAGAAACGCGGCCCCTGGGGAATCCGCCCGGTGCGGATCGCGGGCGGCGGCTCAGGCCGGGAGCACGGGCCACGGCACGTGACGGGAGACGTCCGTGAGGTTGAAGTCCTGCTGCGTGAACAGGTCGTCCAGTTGGTATTCGTCCACCGCCTCGATCACGAGCCGGTGGCCCTGACCCGCGTACGGTCCGCGCAGCACGTGGGAGTAGACGCAGACGCCGGTCGCGGTGTCCACCGCGATCCGCGTGGGACCCGGGGCGAGCGGGTGGTTCGCGGTCACGGGCCGGTAGCGCACGGTGGGCTCCACGGTCGCGCACCACACCCGGCGTTTGGCGAAGGCCCCGGCCACCACGGAGGACAACTGCGAGGGGCGCTGCTCCGGGAGGTAGGGCGGGGTGGGCGCGGGGCCCACGCATTCCACGGGGTCCAGGATCGCCTGCCAGCGCCCGCCCCCGAAGATCGGGTCCCCGTAGGCGGCCTCGGGGCGGCGGAGCACGAGGCCGTCGTCGTCGTAGACCGGTGAGACGAGCGCGGGAGGCAGCAACCAGGAGCGGGACGTGTCCGTGACGTAGAAGTCGTCCCGGGAGCGTTCGAGGGACGTACTCGCGTACAGCACGTCGCCCTGCAGTGTCTCCACGCGCACATCGGAGGGCCGGCGCAGCCACACGCGCACGGGGTGGGCGGCGGTGTCCGGATCCTCGCTCACCCAGTACAGCGTGAACCGCACCGTGTCCCAACGCCACGGGGAGGACCGGCACAGCGCGGCGAAGGACTCCTCGGACACGGTCGATCGGGCGGACCTGTTCTGCCAGGGAGCGATCATGGGCCCAGTCTACGAACCCGTTCTCCACACGGCTCGCAATCCATGACCCGCACCACAGCGGGGTGCCTAGGATGAGTTCATGCTTCAGCCCGACACTGCGGGCATCGGCGGGTTCGTGGGGGCGCACCTGCAGGAAGCCACGGTCGGCGCACAGCTGGCCGCGGTGGCCTGCGCCCTGGCCGTCATGGTGCTCGCATGCACAGGAGTGTGGCTCGCCGCCACCGACATCCGATACCACCGCCTGCCGGGGCGGGTGGTGCGCCCGCTGTATCCCGTGACCGTCCTCCTGTTGGGCGCCTCCGCCGTCCTCGCCCACGACACCGTGCGCCTGTGGTGGATGCTGTGGGGTCTGCTCATCATGAAGGGACTCTTCCTGGCCCTGCGGTTGATCAACCCCGCCGGCATGGGAATGGGGGACGTGCGGCTCGCGGGGGTCCTGGGGCTGCTCACAGGATTCTCGTCCGTGACCCATACGGTGCTCGCGCTCGCGGCCACGTTCGTGCTGGCCGGGCTGTTCTGCGCCGTACTGCTGATCCTGTGCCGCGCCCGGGCGAGCAGTCGCATCCCCCTGGGGCCGTTCATGATCGTGGGAAGCTTGGGTGTCGTGGCGTTCCTGTGAACGCCACCCGCGCAGTCGTACCCACCCAGGAGGAGACACCCGTGCCCGTTCCCGAGTTCATCGCCCACCTGCGCCTCAAGATCGATCACGACCTGCTGTGGTTGCCCGGGTGCACCGCCGTGGTCCTGCACGAGGGCCGGGTGCTGCTGGGGCGGCGCGCGGACAACGGGAACTGGGGACTGATCACCGGGATCGTGGAACCGGGGGAGGACCCCGGGGTCGCCGCGCGCCGCGAGTGCCTCGAGGAGACCGGCGTGGAGGTCACGGTGGACGACCTCGTGCGGGTCAAGGCCGGGGACGTCGTCGAATTCCCCAACGGGGACCGCTGCCAGTTCCTGGACCACACGTTCCTATGCAGTTACGTCTCCGGCGAGGCGCGGGTGGCGGACGACGAGTCCCTCCAGGTGGGGTGGTACCCGGTGGACGAGCTGCCTCCCATGCCGGAGCACCAGGCCGACCGGCTACGGGCCGCACTGGAGTTCACGGGGCGCACGGGCTTCGAGTGCTGACGTCACGGCCGCGCCGAAAGAATCGGGCACGTGAGACGCCCCGGCGGTGCACCCGGGGCGAGGGGGGCGCGGAAGCAGATCACCCGCCCCCCCAGGGAGCCGTCGGGCACCGGTGGCTCAGGCCAGTTCGGCCTCCGTGGCCCGTCGTACCAGGCCGTAGCGGCGGCGGAACTCGCGCACACCGGCGTCGTCGGAGGGACGCAGCTCCCGGCTGGCGGAGCGTGACCACCGCGGGAACTCGCCCGCGGCCCACGCCTTCTGGCGGGCGGCGCCGAGCGCCACGTACTCGCCGGTCTCCAGCACCGTCACGGGCATGCCGAGGGTGTCCGGGAAGACGCTGCACAGCGCGTCGGACTTCGCCCCTCCGCCGATCAGCAGGACGTGCTGGACCACGTCCACGCCGCGCAGGATATCCAGGCAGTCCGCCAGGGAGTCCGCCACGGACAGCACCGCGGAGCGCGCTAGGTTCTCGCGGGTCATCGACGCGCGCGTCATCCCGCCCAGCCGCCCGGAGGCGCTGGAGCGCGACGCTTGCCGAGACGACCAGCCCCGCGATTGGAGTGTCCAGCTCGTGGCCGGACTCGTCAAGGAGGAGGCCGGAGACCTCGGCCACCTCTCCGGCCCGCGCCGCCGCCCGGGCCAGGTCCTCGCTCACACGCGGCCACACGGTCGAGGTGCCCGGCGACCACCCGCCGATGGCGAGCACGGCGACGTCGAGCGAGTCCGCCCGTCTCAGCGCTACGTCGATCTCGGGAGACTTCTTCAGGGCCGCGGCCTGGTCGACCACGAGGGGCGCCCACAGGGGCCGCGCGGTGCGGCTGCGAAGCTCGGCGAACAGGCGCGGTGACTCGTTCTCCGTGGTGTCGTCCGTGCGCGGGGCACCGGCGAGCTGGACGATATCGTTGTGCGGCAGCTTGGGGAGGTGCTTCACCGCGTGCTGCAGGGCGTCGGACCAGGAGATCCCGAGGGTGTCCCCGTCCCGGGGCACCCGCGTGATCTCCCGGGGAACGGCCCGGCCCAGGGCGTCCCGGTCGGCGGGCCACCTGGAACCGGGAGAGCCCGGACCGCTTGCCCAGGGAGATTTTGGAGGCGCCCTCCACGAAGTAGCCGTGTGCCAGGTTGGCGAGCAGGTGCCGACGCCGCCCGGGGTCGGTGGGCGGCCAGGGGTCCTCGGCGGTCATGGGACACCGCCTCCAATCCTGACGGGAGCGAACAGGGTCACTGCTCCCGTGATCCTATATGGTCCGGGTCACACGCTTCCGGGGCCTCGCGGCACCCGGCGGCACCGGCGCGGTATGGCCCGCTACGGCAATGGGGGCCCGGTGGCAGCGCGCCACCGGGTCCCCATCCGCGTGCGCCGTCGTGAGGGCGACGGCCGCCGGTCAGCCGCGCGGGATGTTGCGCAGGTTGGAGCGGGCCATGGAGACGGCCTCACCGACGCCGCGGTTGAGCACGATGCGGGACATCGCTGTGGCGAAGCCGAAGACCTGGTCCTTCTTGATCTCCGGGGGGATGGACAGGGCGTTGGGGTCGGTGATGACCTCCACCACGGACGGGCCCTGGTGGGCGAGTGCGGTGGTGAACGCGGACTCGAGGTCCTTGGGCTTCTCCACCCGGATGCCCTGCATGCCCATGGCGGTTGCGATCTGCGCGTAGTTCGCCTGGGGTACGTCCACGCCGAAATCCGGTAGCCCGTCCACGAGCATCTCCAGCTTGACCATGCCCAGCGTGGAGTTGTTGAACACCACCACGGTCACGGGCAGATTGTAGGTCGCCAGCGTCAGCAGCTCGCCCATGAGCATGGAGAGCCCGCCGTCGCCCGACATCGAGATGACCTGGCGTCCCGGATCGGCCAGCTGCGCGCCGATCGCCTGCGGCAGGGCGTTGGCCATGGACCCGTGCAGGTAGGAGCCCAGGATGCGACGAGTGCCGAGCGGGTTGATGTAGCGGGCGCTCCACACGTTGCACATACCGGTGTCCGCGGTGAACACGGCGTCCTCGGCGGCCACCTGGTCCAGGATGGACGCGGCGTACTCGGGGTGGATAGGCGTGATCTTCTCGACCTTGCGGGTGTACGCACCCACGGCCTTGTTCATGAGCTTGTCGTGCTTGGCCAGGGTCTTGTCCAGGAACGAGCGGTCGGACTTGACCGTGAGCTCGGGTAGCAGCTTGAGGATCGTGGATTTCACGTCACCGTGCACGGGGATGTCCACGCCGGTCCGGCGCCCGATCACGGTGGGATCGGTGTCCACCTGGATGGTGGTGACGTCCGGGAGGAACTGGTCGTACGGGAAGTCCGTGCCGAGCATGACCATCACGTCCGCGTCGTGCAGCCCCTCCGCCGCGGCGCCGTAGCCCAGCAGCCCGGTCATGCCCACGTCGAACGGGTTGTCGTACTGGATCTGGTCCTTGCCGCGCAGCGAGTGGCCCACGGGCGCCTTCAAGGTGTCTGCGAGGGCAATCACCTCGTCGTGGGCGCCGGCCACGCCGATGCCCGCGAAGATCGCGACCTTCTTGGCCGAGTTCAGGGCCTGGGCCATGCGCTCGACCGTCTCGTCCGAGGGGACCACGGCGCTCGGTGCCGGCACGGCGAACGGGCGGGCTTCCACGGCGGCGTCCGAGTCCGCGAGATCGCCCGGCAGCGTGACCACGGAGACGCCCGGGCTGGTGACGGCGAACTGGATCGCGGAGCTCACCACGGCGGGGCACTGCTGCGGGGTGCTCACCAGCTCCGAGTACACGGAGCACTCGGTGAAGATCCGGTCCGGGTGGGTTTCCTGGAAGTACTCGGAGCCGATGTACTGCGAGGGGATGTGGGAGGCTATGGCCAGTACGGGCGCACCGGAGCGGTTGGCGTCGTAGAGCCCGTTGATCAGGTGCAGGTTGCCCGGCCCGCAGGAGCCCGCGCACACGGCGAGCTTGCCGGTCAGCTGAGCCTCGGCGCTCGCTGCGAACGCACCGGCCTCCTCGTGGCGCACGTGCACCCAGTCGATCCCACCCTTGGCGGAGCCGCCGGTGCGGCGCACGGCGTCCACGATGGGGTTCAGGCTATCGCCCACCACGCCGTAGATCCGTTCCACACCTGCTTCCACTAGCTGCTGGACGATCTGCTCTGCAAGTTTCACACTGTCTCCTCGGGGGAACGGCCCGCCGCGGGAGCACCCGGGCTGGCATCACGAATGTCTCTGCCACCCAGGGTAGTCCCGGATCCTTGCGGTCAAAGAGATCTGTGGGCAACGGAACACCGGTGCGTGCGGCGTCCCACGAGGGCCCCGCGGCCGCTCGGTCCCGCGCCGCCGCGCGATCGCCCCGTACATGACATGATGGAGCCCGTGAGCATTCGCACACTTACCCCGTCCGATCGTGAGCCCACCGTGTCCCATGCGGGGACCACGGCGCCGCAGTTCCACGTGCATCTGAGCGGCCGCGGGAACGCGGGAGCGCCTCGGGCTATGTCGCGCATCAGCGGGGCGGTGGGGGAACACCCGGGTGCGGGTGCTCGAACCGTGGCACGGGCGCAGCGTTCCTGCGCCGTGGCCGGCGCCACCGGGGTCTCCCGGTGCGCGGCCTCCTCACCCCGGAAGGCGTGACCTTCCGTAGGACCTCCCCGACCGCTCGGCGGTCAGGAGGTCCCCGCCGCGACGAAGAACTCGGCCACCCGGTGAACGGGTGGCCGAGTTCTGCCGTTGACGGGGTGCCGCGAGCACGCCCCTGTTTCCCGGGGCGCTCACCGGGGGCCGGTGAGCGCCATACGGGACGAGCGGATCAGTGCTTGCCGGTCATCGTGGTGACGTCCAGGGCCTTGTCCAGCTGCTCCTCGGTGAGCTTCTCGCCGTCCACGTAGCCGAGCTCGATGGTGGCCTCGCGCACGGTGACCTTGTTGGCCACGGCGTGCTTGGCGATCTTCGCGGCGGCTTCGTAGCCGATGGCCTTGTTCAGCGGGGTCACGATCGAGGGGGAGGCCTCGGCCAGGAAGCGGCAGCGATCCTCGTTGGCCTGCAGCCCGTCCACCATCTTCTCCGCGGCCACGCGGGAGGAGTTGGCGAGCAGACGGATGGACTCGAGCAGGTTCGCGGCCATCACGGGGATGCCCACGTTCAGCTCGAACGCGCCGTTGGTGGAGGACAGCGCCACGGTGGTGTCGTTGCCGATCACCTGGGCGGCCACCTGGATGGTTGCTTCGCAGATCACGGGGTTGACCTTGCCCGGCATGATCGAGGATCCCGGCTGCAGGTCGGGGATGTGCAGCTCGCCCAGGCCCGTGTTCGGCCCGGAACCCATCCAGCGGATGTCGTTCATGATCTTCATGTACGAGTACGCGATGTTGCGCAACTGTCCTGAGGCCTCCACCAGCCCGTCGCGGTTGGCCTGCGCCTCGAAGTGGTTGCGGGCCTCCGTGAGGGGCAGACCGGTCTCCTCGGAGAGCAGCTCGATCACACGCGCGGAGAAGCCGTCCGGGGTGTTGATCCCGGTACCCACGGCCGTGCCGCCCAGCGGCACCTCGGCCACGCGCGGCAGGGACGCGTCGATGCGCTCGATGCCGTAGCGCACCTGGGCGGCCCAGCCGCCGAACTCCTGACCCAGGGTCACGGGGGTCGCGTCCATGAGGTGCGTGCGCCCGGACTTCACGACGTCCTTGAACTCCGAGGCCTTTTTCTCCAGGGAGATCGCGAGCACGTCCATGGCCGGCTTGAGGTCGTTGATCAGCGCGTTGGTCACGGCCACGTGCACCGAGGTGGGGAACACGTCGTTGGAGGACTGGGACGCGTTGACGTGGTCGTTGGGGTGGACCTCCACGCCCTCGGACTCGAGGGAGCGCGTGGCCAGGGTCGCGAGCACCTCGTTGGTGTTCATGTTGGAGGAGGTCCCCGAGCCGGTCTGGAAGACGTCGATCGGGAAGTGCTCGTCGTACTGGCCAGAGGCCACGGCGTCCGCGGCGTCGCGGATGGCCTGGGCGCGCTGGGCGTCGAGGACACCCAGTTCCTCGTTGGCCGTGGCGGCGGCCTTCTTCACCTGCGCGAGCGCCTTGATGTGCTCGCGTTCCAGGGTGGTGCCGGAGATCGGGAAGTTCTCCACGGCGCGCTGGGTCTGGGCTCGGTAGAGCGCGTTCTTGGGGACGCGGACCTCACCCATGGTGTCGTGTTCGATGCGGTACTCGGTGTTTTCTGCCATGGCCCACAGTTTAGGCCCACGGCCCCGTCCTCAGCCTTCGCGGTCGCCGTACTACCGCGGTGCGGAGGACGACGACGCCGTGTGCCCGGGAGCGCGCGGCGTCGTCGTCATTCAGCAGGGCATGGGAGGTGAGATCCGGGAGGGGGACTCACGCGTCCCGGAACGCCGGGTCGTTGCTGTAGACGAGGTCCGCCTGGCCGTCCGAGAGGTGGTAGAACACGCCGACCACGGCGGCTTCGCCCCGGGAGACCGCGCCGGAGATCGCCGCGGACTGGTCGAGCATGCGCGCCGCGGTCTGCTTGGTGTGCTCCACGACCATGTCCTGTAGGTCCGTGTGGCCCTGCCTCCGGGCCTCGAGCACCGACGGCGTGATGCGCTCCACGAGGTCCCGCTGGAAACCGCGGGGCAGTTCCCCGGATTCCACGGAGGCCTTGGTCGCGGTCACGGCGCCGCACGAGTCGTGGCCGAGCACCATGATCAGCGGCGTGCCGAGGACCTCGATCGCGTACTCGAGCGTGCCCAGGACGGCGTTGTCGATCACCTGGCCCGCGGTGCGGATCACGAAGGCGTCGCCGAGCCCGAGATCGAAGATGATCTCCGCGGCCAGGCGGGAGTCGGAGCACCCGAAGATCACCGCGAACGGCTTCTGGGACTGCGCGAGGTCCTTGCGGCGCTGGGCGTCCTGGTGGGGGTGCAGGGTGTCACCCGAGATGAACCGGGCGTTGCCCTCCCGCAGTTTCCGCCAGGCCCCCAACGGGGTGCGGGGTGTGTTCTCCACGGCAGACGGCTGAGTGCTCACGCTGATCTCCAAATCTCGAAGGCACGATGGCTGGGCCGGGTCGGCTCGCTCGGGTCCTAGACTAGCCCCGGTTCCGGGACCTCGGTTCGACGACGTCGCTGCGCCCGGTCCCGCTGCCCGGCGTCACTGCCCGGACACGGCCCCCGCGACGTGCTCGAACTCGGCGCTCGGGGCCTGGCCGCTGAGCACCACCGTGGAGTCCTTGAGCTCACCGACCCACGCGGTGAACTCGTCCTGCTTGCCCGAGGCGTCACGGTGATGGATCTGCCATGTGATCCCATTGACCGTGCGCTCGTCCGTGGGCGGGATCAGCTGGGTGCGCTGCGCGAGCCACGTGGGATTGGACCGGGCGGTCTGCGCCATGTCCACCAGGTGGTAACCGGGGGAGAGGAAACCCACGTTCCACAGGGGGACGCCGTCCTGGGACTGCGCCTCCCAGCGCGCGTAGTTGGCGCTCCACCCGTCCCCCAACGCCGGGGCCGCGGGGGTGAACGGGGCCTGGTCACCCGCAAAGCGCGCCTCCTCGCTCACGTCCACATGTGCTCGGTAGGGCTGGGCATCGGGCTTGGGCTGCAACCACAAAAACGGCAACAACAGGAGGATGAGCACGAGCATGGAGATGACCATGCCGCGGATGGGTGCGTTGATCCGCGAGGCCTGCTTGCGGGTGAGCTGCGGGACCGGCGCCTGACCCGCGTCCGGGGTGGCGGCGTCGTCGGCCGCGGCGGAGGCGGGCGCGGCGTGCGCGTCGCGGGGATCGGGGGAGGACCCGGCACCGGGACCGGAAGCGGAAGAACTCACGGACCCATTGTGCCGTGCTCCCGGGGACCGGCCCAATCCTGGGAACCCGAGGATATGCTGGACGTACGTGTCATGGTGGTGCCGCCGGGGCCCGGCAGGCGGCCACCGGGGCGACCCGAAACTCGAATGTGAGGAACAACGTGGCAGAAGCGACCCAGCAGAGCAGAGCGGGCAATGTGGCGGACCGGAATTTGGCCTTGGAACTGGTGCGGGTCACGGAGGCCGCCGCGATCGCGGGTGGCCACTGGGTGGGCGCCGGTGACAAGAACAGCGCGGACGGCGCGGCCGTGGACGCCATGCGTTCGTTCCTCTCCACCGTGGACTTCAACGGCACCGTGGTGATCGGTGAGGGCGAGAAGGACGAGGCCCCCATGCTGTTCAACGGCGAACAGGTGGGCGACGGCAAGGGCCCGGCTTCGGACGTCGCCGTGGACCCCATCGACGGCACCCGGCTCACCGCTCTCGGCATGAACAACGCGCTAGCCGTGATCGCCGTGGCGGACGGCGGCTCCATGTTCGACCCCTCCGCGGTGTTCTACATGGACAAGCTCGTGGTGGGCCCCGAGGCCGCCGATCTCGTGGACCTGCGCCTGCCCGTCAAGCAGAACGTGCACCTCGTGGCCAAGGCCAAGGGTGTCAAGGCCAACCAGGTCACCGTGTGCGTCCTGGACCGCCCCCGCCACCAGGGCCTCGTGGACGAGATCCGCGCGACCGGTGCCCGCACCCGCATGATCCTCGACGGGGACGTCGCCGGGGCGATCGCCGCGTGCCGTGAGGGCACCGGCGTGGACATCATGATGGGCATCGGCGGCACGCCCGAGGGCATCGTGACCGCGTGCGCCGTCAAGGCCACCGGCGGTGTGATCCAGGGCCGGCTGGCCCCCACGGACGACGCCGAGCGGGAGAAGGCCGCCGCCGCAGGACTCGACGTGGATCGGATCCTCACCACGGACGAGCTCGTGACGTCCGACAACTGCTTCTTCGCCGCCACGGGCATCACCGACGGCGACCTGCTGCGCGGTGTGCGCTACCGCGGGCGCACCATCACCACCCAGTCCATCGTGATGCGTTCGCGTTCGGGCACGGTGCGCATGGTCGAGGCCGAGCACCTGGCCAAGAAGTGGGAGAAGTACGAGCGCAACCAGGGCTGATCCCCGACACTCTCTACACACCGCGCGCGTGTTCACCCCGGTCGGGGAGGGCACGCGCGCGGTATGTGCCCGGCTATGCTGGAACGCGTTGTGGGCCTGAGGAGAGGAAACCCCGTGGCGCTGAGCGTGACCCCCTGCGGAAATCGGAAGACCTGGGACGCCCGGGTCCGTGTCACGGGCGGACACCCCGAATTGCTGTGGGGCATCGGTGACGCCGAGGCCCTGACCGCGCAGGACGCCAGGGTCGAACGCGTGGCCGTGGATCGGGGTCAGCAGACCGTGGGCTACAGCCAGTTGGTGATCCTGCGGGAGGACCTGCACACGGTGGTGGACGCCCGGTCCCTGCACGTCAAGAATCCGCGCCACCTCACGGAGGTCCTGGCCGCGTTGCAGGACCACGCCCGCACGGCACACGAGGCCGCCGTGTTACGGGTGAGCCCGGACACCGACGCCACCCCCGAACTCACCGAGCTGCTCACCGGCGCGGGCTACCGCCGCGCGGACAAGCCCCGCAAGGGGGAGGCCGGACCGCGTCACCTCGTGGTGCGGCTGGGCGAGACCGAGGGTGAGCTGTCCAAGCGGTTGTCGGATGACACGCTGCAGCGCTGCCGCGCCGGGCTGCGTGATTCCGGCGTGCGGGTGCGCCGGGTGCGCGCCTCGGACCGCGATCTGTCCAACGTGGGTCTGCGCAGTGAGTACATCCGTGAACTGTTACGCGCCGTGGGGGAGAACTCCGTGTTCCTCGTGGCCACCGAGCACCTCGAGGACGGGACGGAGACCGCCCTGGGGTACCTGTGGTTCGTGCACACCGGGGAATCCGCCATGATCTACCGGCTGGGTTTCACCGATCGTGCCCGCCAGCTGGGCGTGGACGACGCCCTCCTGCTCACGGGCCTGGTCCAACTGCAGCAGCGCCAGGTGCACAAGGTGCTCGCGGGGGACCCCGACCGGCCCTCGCAACCCATGGTGTTGCGCGAGCTCGCGACCGAGGAGCACGAGGCCCCCGGCACGTGGGAGTACCCGCTGCTCGGCGAGTTCCAGGTGGCCGGCCGTGTGGAGAAGACCCGGCGCCGGTTCCTGGGCAGACGCTCGAAGAACGCGGCCCCCGACGACCTGTTGCCGGAGCAGCCCGCGGTCCGCGACGACGCCGCACCCGAGCCGACGACGTCGGCCGCGGCCCCCCACAACGTGCCCCAGCCGGCACGCGCCGGGAACGCGACTGCCGGGTCCGCGGCTTTCGAGGGCTCGCCCGTCGAGCCATCCGACAGTCTTACCGCAGCGCGGTCCCGTGAGGACGACGCCGCGCCGTCCTCCCGGACGAGCCCCGGGGTGGACGCCGATCCGGATCTGGTGCGCTCCGCGGATCAGCTCCCGGGCGGTACATCGAAGGACTCCGGGGCGGCCCGTTCACCACGCTCGGCGCGGGGCGGCATGATCACGGGCATGCTTCCGGGCCCGCTGGCCCGCCGCAAGCGGACCGCGCAGTCCACCGGCACACCGGTCACCGGAACCCCGAGCACGGACGGGGACACGCAGAGCGCTTCGCGGCGTCAGAGCGCGGCCGCCGGACTGCTGCGTCGCGCCGTCGAGGAGGGCCGGGCGGCGGTCCGCGACGCCGCCCGCTGGTGAACGGGTCCTGACCTGCGGCGCACGCCGTGGACGGTGTGGACGACTCGCGCGAGCCGAGGCGCGCGGCGCGAAGAGGGCCGTGCCTGGCCGCACGGCGCGGCCGGGACGAGACGTGCCCGCCCGGGAGACGAGCCCCGCCCGCCCGGGACGAACTCTGCCGGCGCGGGGTGGGACTACTTGCGGCCCGAGACCACGTTCGCGGCACGCGCGACCAGCGACCGCGGGAGCACGCCCGTGAGGGCGTCCAGGACGTAGTACGCGCGCGGGAACACGAGCCGGGACCGCTTCTTGTCGAGTGCCGTGAGTGTCGCGGCCACGAGGTCGTCCGGATTCGCGGAACGGCCCAGCTCGATGGCCTGCGCATTGGCGACCGTGAAGAACTGGGTGTCCACGGGACCGGGGTTAACGCTCAACACGTGTACGCCGTGCTTGCGGGCCTCCACACCCACGGCGAGGCTGAAGCGGTCCACGAACGCCTTGGACGCGCTATACGTGGCCATGGACGGCAGGGGCTGGAAGCCCGCCACGGACGCGATGTTCACGATCGCGCCGTGCCCCGCGGCGGTCATGGCACCCAGGGCGGTGTGGGTCAGCGTCATGAGGGCCCGGACGTTGACCGTGAGCTCCTCGATCTCGTGGTCCAGGTCCAGGTGGGCGAACTCGCCGTGACTGCCGAAGCCCGCGTTGTTGATCAGCAGGTCCATGGGGTTGCGTTCCAGCACGTCCACGATGGTGTCGATCCCCTCGGTGGTCCCGAGGTCCGCCACGACGATCTGCGCGGTGCCGCCCGTGACGGTCTGGGACAGTTCCGTGAGCTTCTCGGTGCTGCGGCCCGTGAGGATCAGGCCGTAGCCGCGCTCGTGCAGGGCATGGGTGAAGGAACGTCCGATGCCACCGGTGGCACCCGTGATCAGGGCTGTGCGAGTCATGCGCCCACCTTACGCTCGCGCAGGGTGCGCAGTTTGCCCCGGGCCGCCCCGAGGGTCTCACGGCCCGCACGCACCGCACCGTAGGCGGTGTAGCCCGCGCGGGAGACCGGCAGGTCCCACGTCCCCGGGTAGGACACGGGCTCGCCGCCGAAGGACTTCTTGAAGGACGTGAAGCCGTACCACTCGTGTTCGGGCCCCGCGCCCTCGGGAGCGGTGCCGAAGAGGTCGAACCACGTGAGCCCCTTCTCCTTGGCGTCCATGATCATGGTCACCACGAGCGGGATCCCCGCCGAGAGCTTCCGGTGGGTCTGGTCCGTGGCCGCGTGCGCGTAGGTGCGGGTGTCCTCGGAGTCGTACACGAGCGAGGCCGCGATCGGCTCACCGTCCAGCTTGGCGAGGTAGAGGCTCGCGGCACCCGCGGGCATGAGCGATTCCGCGACGGCCCGCAGGTAGTCGTCATGCTGCCGATTGAAGTTGCGCCGCTTGGCGGTCGCGTCCAGGAAGGTCAGCAGGTACCGCACGTCCGCGGGATCCTCGGAGCGCTCGATGCTCACGCCCTTCTTGTGGATGTTGCGGTAGAGATTGCGGTTGGTGGACTTCATGTCCTTGAGCAGGTCCTTGGCGTCCTTGCGCAGGTCGATCAGCTGCGTGTGTCCCGGTTGCACCTGGCGCGGCGCGAGCTTCATGCCTCGCCGCTTGAGCGATGCCTCCGGGGTCTCCAGACCGTCCACCGGGTGACCGTTGATCGGCTCCACACGTACGAACCAGCACCGGTGCGCCTCGGCCTGCGCCGTGAGGTCCGCCAGAGCGGCGTCGAACGTGTGCGGGGAGTCCGCTTCGGGGCCGTACGGGCAGTACAGGTACCGTCCGGTGCGCCCGCCCTCGACGGTCGCGAGGTACCGCCAGCCCGGCCCATTCGCCTGGATCACGCGGTGTCCGATGCTTTGCTGAAACCGTGCCCATTCGGGGGACTGCAGGATGTTCGCCACGCCCCCAACTGTACCGAGTGCGCGGGTCCGGGGTGCCGGGTCAGGGGACCGAGCACGTCCCGTTCGGCGACAACTGCTCCTGCGCCGGTACCTTGAGCGCGGCGGGCACGACCACGGCCGTCCCGACGCCCGCACCGCCGCCCAGCGCGGACACCCCGCCCGTTCGCGCCGCACCCTGGGAACCCACGGTGCCGGGCGTGTCGGCGGACGGCACCGCTGCGTCGCCGCGCGCGCCCCCGGCGGCCTGGGCGTCGTCGCCGTTCGCGTTCGCCAGGACCCGGGAGACGTCGGACTGGAATTGCGCGTAGTCCGGATAGGTGGGGAAGGACTGGTCGTAGTAGGGAGGACCCGCCGCGTACGCCTGCAGCTCGTGGTCCTTGGCCTTCGTGGCCACGGTGACCATGGAGCCGATCGAGGACTGCGGGATGTCCGTCTCGAGGATCTGCTGGCCAGAGCTCGCGAGCTCGTCGAACTTGGTGGCCACCGCGACCGGGTTCAGCTGCGCGAGCATCGCGGCCTGGACGCAACGCTGCCGGGCCTGGCGGTCGTAGTCCGTGGCGCCCTCGCGGGAGCGGGCGTACCACAGGGCGTGGTAGCCGTCCATGTGCTGGGTCCCGGGCTCGATCCACCCCAGGATGGGGTTCTTCAGCCCCGTGTCCAGGTTGGTCCCGCCGCCGATCGGTACGCGGCCACCCACGTTGATGTCGATCCCGCCGAGCGCGTCCACGAGGGACGCGAAGCCGTCCATGTCGATCAGCGCGTACGCCTGGATCTTCAGGCCCGTGACGCCCTCGGCGGCCTCCTTGGTGGCCTGCGCCCCGGGATCGGCGACGTCCGGGTAGAGGTCCTTGTGGTTCTGCATCACGTCCGTGTAGACGGCGTTCATGATGCACTCGTCCCCGCAATTGAACCCCTCGGGGTAGACCGCGTTCATGGGGGAGTCCGCCGGGAACGGGACGTTCTGCAGGTTGCGGGGCAGGGAGATCGTGACCGTCTGCCCCGAGGAGGCGTCGATGCTGAGCACCGTCATGGAGTCCGGGCGGCGGCCCTCGCGGTCGTCACCGGCGTCACCGCCCATGAGCAGGATGTTATAGCGCCCGTCCGCCGGGGCGAACGGCATGCCCCCGCCGAAGATGTCCGAGACCGCGTTGCGGGCCACGGAGACCAGGTGCGCCGCGTAGCCGAGTCCCCCTCCGGTCAGGAGCATCGCGAGCACGGTCACGAGCACCACGGCCCGGCGCATCCCGTCCCCGAGCAACCCGGGTCTGATCAGGCGCAGCGTGTCGAACCACAACAGCACCCACCCGATCGCGAGCGCCACGAGGCCGTACATGAGCACCGCGGAGGTCACGGTGTTGGTCAGCAACCAGATCAGCGCGCTGCGCCACACGACCCACAACAACAGGGCGGCGAGCACGAGCGCCCACACCACGGCGGTCACGCGCACGGCGATCCGCCCCAGGCCGCGTCGGCCCGCCACGAGTTGCGCGGAACCGGGCACGAGCAGCGTGGTACCCAGCAGCCACCAGGCCCGCTTGGTGCGGGTGGCGGGTGCAGCGAACCGGGGACTCCTGAGGGGATCCCCCACGCGGGAACGCGATCGTCGCGGCCCGTCGCCCGGGTGACGCTCGGCGGTGGCGCCCGCGGGCGGCTCGTCCGATGCGGTGTGGGAGCCCGACGCCACGCTCTCGTAGGCCTTGGTGGCCGTGGGATGGGGGGCGGCGTCGTCGGGCCGGTCGCTGGATCCGTTCACGTGCAACTCCGTGCTGAAGGGGAAGTCGGTGTTGCGACGGGCCATGGGTGCGGGCCCGCCGGGCCGGGATCCATCAGAGGAGAACGGATCCCGACCCGATCATTGTGCCTTGTCCGCCTGGGTCCGGGCCGACAATGCACCCCGAAGGGGGTGGCGCTCAGTCCTGGGAGGCGGTTCCGCGGCTCACGGCGTCACGCAGCACGGAGCCCTTCCGGTGCGCCGCTTCCGAGAGCTCCTGTGCGAAGTCCCGCAGTCGTTCCCGCAGGTCCTGCCCGGACGCGTCCGACGCCGATCCCAGCACCCGGGCGGCGAGCAGACCGGCGTTGCGGGCGCCGTTGATCGACACCGTGGCCACGGGAACCCCCGCGGGCATCTGCACGATGGACAGCAGGGAATCCATGCCGTCCAGGGTCTTCAACGCCACGGGCACCCCGATCACGGGCAGCGGCGTGACGGACGCGAGCATGCCCGGCAGGTGGGCGGCACCGCCGGCCCCGGCGATGATGACCCGCAGGCCACGCTCGTGGGCGGTACGGCCGTACTCGAGCATCTCGGTGGGCATCCGGTGCGCGGAAACCACGTCCGCCTCGTACGGGACCCCGAGTTCCTCGAGGGCCTCGGCCGCGGCCCGCATGGTGGCCCAGTCCGAGTCCGAGCCCATCACGAGACCCACGCGCGGGGCCTCGTCCTGACCGGACGGGACCGCACCCCACGGTTGCCGCTCGGGAGCATCGCTCACGTCGGTGGGTCGCACCCCGCGGTCCTCGCCGTCGCGCAGGATGCTCGCCGCGTGGGTCGCGATCTCCCGCAGCCGCTGCACCTCGTGGGCGCCGCCCACCACGTTGACGTGACCGATCTTGCGCCCCGGGCGCACGGACTTGCCGTAGTTGTGGATCTTGGCGCGGGGTTCCGCGCTCAGTGCCTGCGGATACGCGGCGAAGAGGTCCTGGTTGTCCCCGCCCAGGTAGTTCTTCATCACGGCCGCCCCGGCCACGACGTCCGTGGCGCCCAGGGGCCAGTCCAGCACGGCGCGCAGGTGCTGCTCGAACTGTCCCGTGACGGATCCGTCCATGCTCCAGTGACCCGAGTTGTGGGGGCGCATGGCGAGCTCGTTGACCGCGAAACCCGCGTCCGTCCCGGGGGTCTCGAACAGCTCCACGGCCATCACTCCGGTCACGCCCAGTTCCTCGGCCAGCCGGACCGCGGCGTCCTGTGCCGCGTGGGCCACCTGGGGATCCAGGCCGGGGGCGGGGGCGATGACCTCGTCGCACACCCCGGCCACCTGGATGGACTCCACCACGGGCCACGCCACGGTCTGCCCCGAGGGCCGGCGCCCGACCATCGCGGACAGTTCCCGCGAGAACGCGACCGCTTCCTCGGCGAGCAACCCGGCGCCGTCGTCCTGGCCGGTGGCGCGTTCGAACCACTCGGCGGCGGTGCCGGTGCCGGCGTCCTGCGGGCCGTCGACCTTGAGGACGCCCTTGCCGTCGTACCCGCCGCGCGGGGTTTTGAGGATCACGGGCCAACCCACGCGCTCGCCGAACGCCACGAGTTCCTGCGGGGAGTAGACTTCCTGCCACTGCGGATTGGGCAAGCCCAGCTCGGCGACGGCGCGGCGCATCACGAGCTTGTCCTGCGCATGCACCAGGGCGGACGGCCCCGGACGCACCGCCACACCCTGCGCCTCGAGCGCGCGCAGATGCTCGGTGGGAACGTGTTCGTGGTCGAACGTGAGCACATCCACGTCCGCGGCGAAACGCTGCAGGGTCTCGAGATCCGTGTAGTCACCTGTGGGTGCCGTGCGCACCGCGGCCACGGCACTGACCTCCGGGCCCTCGGCCAACACGCGCAGTTCCACGCCGAGAGCGACGGCGGCGGGGGCCATCATGCGGGCCAACTGCCCGCCGCCCACCACACCAATGACAGGACCGGTAATGGGAGAATTCACGGTTTCAGGCTAGCGCCACAGCGGACGTTCAGCCATTTCGGAGTACGATGCACTCAATCTTCCTGCGGAGGCCACATCATCCGTGTCGTGGCGGGCCACGGGTCGGCGGCGGGCCACGCCGGTGCGGCCACCCATCCCTCTTCCCCGAGCGTCAGATTGGGATCGAATCTTGAACAAAATGTTTGATCGCGCACACGCGCTGTGGAATCTGTTCGTCAAAGAACTCGCGAAGTTCGGGGTTGTGGGTGCGGCTGCGTTCGCCATCAACGCGGGCCTGGTCTGGGTACTCATGCACACGCAGTACTTCGCGGAAAGCCACATCAAGGCCAAAGTGGTCGCCACGGTCGTGGCCATCATCTTCTCGTGGGTCGCCAACCGGTTGTGGACCTTCCGGGACAAGCGCCAAGAGGACAAACGCAAGGAACTCGTGCAGTTCCTGGTGGCCAACGGCATCGGCATGGGGATCGAACTCGGGTGCCTCGGGGTCAGCTACTACGTCCTGGGCCTGACCTCCGCGACCGCGTCCTTCATCTCCGGCACGATCATCGGTACCATCTTGGGCACGATCTTCCGCTACTTCGCCTACCGCTTCTGGGTGTTCAGCACCAAGCTGGACCAGGACCCGGACTTCGCGAGCAGCCCGGACCAGGAACTCGCGTTCATCACCGGGCAGATCCCCGTGATCCCGCAGCGCGAGGACAAGACGCCCCGACACGACGACCCGGCATCCCACCACGGGAACCCGGCGCCGCGGCCCGAGGACACGGTGGCGAACACCCTTCCCGAGCAGGACGTGCGCCGCGCGTCCTGATCCGCGAGGACCGTCGAACAGGGCGCCTGCACCAGACAAACGCCGGCCGGACCACCGCCGGTCGCGCGGCCCGGTGCAGGCGCCACCGTGTTTCGGTGTCAACCGCGGGTTGCGCGCTCCTGGTCCAGGACAGCGGCCGTGGCGTCCTCGGGACGCGCGGTCAGCAACACCGCCCCACCGGCCGTGATGATCCCCAGGGTCCGCAGGGCCGCGTTCTCGCCCCAACCCTCGGTGAGCGGCAGGTACACGGTGCCCTCGTCGGTTCCGGCGAGCTCCAACGCTCGCGGCAGTACCTCCGCGTGGGTCACCCCGGACGGCAGGGCCACGCTGTCGGGTTCCGGGTTCTCGAGACCCCCGTACATGTCCGGTTGGGCCCGGACCTCGTCGCAGAAGTCCACCGCGCCCTGGGGCAGGGGCCCCGAGCACTCGAAGGCCAGTGCGGGTTCGGCGACCACCAGCAGGGTCTGGGCCGCGGCGTCGTCGTCAGGGTGAGACTCCGGGTACGCATGGACCACCGAATCCGGTTCGGGATGACGCGTGAAGTCCACGCGCGCACCCGCGCGTAACGCCGCGAACGTGAGCACCGCGAGTCGCCAGTGCGGCACGGGGGAAATCGTGAGGACGTCGGAGGCGCCGACGTCGAGCTCGTCCACGAGCAGCCCGGCGGCCTTCTCGACCCAGTTCACGAGGACCCGCCCGGACAGCTCGACCCGTTCGGCGCCGTCGCGCCAGATCAGAGCGGGGGTGGGGCGCTCGGCCACGGTCTGCAGGGCCTGGGTCAGGTCTGTCGGTGTGCGTCCCACGAGGAAACTCCTTAGGGTATGTGACGGAACCATGGGTTCCCGGACGGCGCGCCGGTGGACCCGGGAAGCCCAGGATACTCGGCTTGACTCAATAGGACTTACACGCGTGTAATTAGGGGATCCACCGGGATATCGACGGTGTACGCCCCTACGCGGCGGACTCGTTTTCGGTCGGGACAACCGGGCTGGTTGAGGACATTTGAACAGCGAACGCGTGGGACGGAAGGAGTGACATGGGAGAGGCCGCACGCCGCCAGATCGATGCTCGGGAGGACTACGAACCCGGGTCGACCGGGGGTGCAGCTCCCGTGGACTGGTTCGTGGATCCCGTGGATCAAGCCCGGGGGGACTCGGGTGTGACCACACTGGACGATCTCGCCACGGCCTTCCTGGCCGCACACCCCGAGGTCGCCGGGGACGTGCTCCTGCGTTCCGACCGCAAGAAGCCGCGTGAACCGCAACCCCCCGTGAGCACCCCCCAAGACCTGAGCACCACCGAGGTCCACGACGTACAGAGCGTGGACGCCTCCGTGTGGCAGGCCGTGGCCGGGCTGTACTCCGTGAGCGAGGGTGACGCCGAGGGTGAGCTCGCGTGGCAGACCGACG
This sequence comes from Kocuria sp. ICS0012, assembly GCF_001665945.1. NCBI lineage: Bacteria > Bacillati > Actinomycetota > Actinomycetes > Micrococcales > Micrococcaceae > Kocuria > Kocuria sp. ICS0012. The sequence goes on from NZ_LZMM01000039.1 coordinate 34,337, forward strand.
CCCTGTGCGCCCAGACCGATCCCGAGGCCTTCTTCCCCGAGAAGGGCGGGTCCACCCGGGACGCCAAGCGCGTGTGCGAGGCGTGCCCCGTGAGCGGCAAGTGCCTGGACTACGCCATGGCCAACGACGAGAAGTTCGGGATCTGGGGCGGCCTGTCCGAGCGCGAGCGGCGCAGGCTGCGTCGCCGGGGACGCTGAACCCCGTGGCCGCTCCCGAGACTCCGCGGCGCACGTGCTCCAAGCAGATGTGCAACCGTGACGCGGTGTGCACCCTGACCTATGTCTATTCCGATTCCACCGCGGTGATCGGTGCCCTGTCCGCGCGGCGGGAACCGCACGCGTACGACCTGTGCCCCGTGCACGCGGACTCCTTGACGGCACCCAAGGGCTGGCGCGTGGTGCGCCTGGAGTCACCGGACGGCTGGAACCACGACGACCTCGACGCCGTGGTGGAAGCCGTCCGACCGGACGAGGATCCCGCACCCCACCGCACGGCGCGCGGTACGTTCCTGGGCGCCGTGCGACCGCCCGGGGCTGCGCGACCCTCGGGCCCGTCCCTGTCACGGGGTCCCGTGTTGCGCGACGTCTCCTACCAGGGCCGCGATGACGAATCCCGGGCCGACGCCGATTCCTCCGGCCCCGCGGGCGATTCCGGTTCCGCCGAAATGCCCCGTTCCGAGGGCTCCGCGGGCGCCAATGGCGTGCGCCCGGCGCGTCATGTTCCCATGGGCCGTTCCGGGGTGAATACCGGCTATTCTGTAGCGACGCGTACAATTGCGAACGCAAATACGCAGGTGGGGCAGCGCATGGACTTCGTCCCCCTCCCCGCAGCCCTGCGCACCCCGCACTGGCGGCGGCCGTAACCCGGTTGCCCCGTCCGGGTGGGCTGCGAGACCGTGATTCCCACGGCCGCCGTTCTCCCCCCGATGTGAGGTGCCCATGAGACTCCCTTCCCGCCACCGCGATCCGCTGCCCGGGACACCGCGCGAGCCCGCGCGTCCCGCCGGGGCGAGCGCGCGGCGTCGTCGTCCGGGCATCGCGTGCCTCGCTCTCGCAGGGCTCCTGGGCCTGAGCGCGTGCGCCGGGGGGAACGACGCCACCCCGGCAGCGCCGTCGTCCGCCGACGCCGCTCCATCGAGCCCCGCGCCCACGAAGAGTTTCGGGACCGTGCGGGTCGAGGTGAGCCCGGCCGCCGACACGAGCATGGTCAACCCCGTGGACCCCGTGGTCGTCACAGCGGACGGCGGGGAACTCACGGACGTGACCGTGAGCGCCGCGGGCTCGGGGGAGCGGGTCGAGGGCGAACTCGCGCAGGACGGCCACGAGTGGCGCTCGAAGGCGCCCCTTGCGTTCGACGAGACCTACACGGTGGACTACACCGCGCGCTCCGGGGACCGGGACAGCACGGGGCAGTCCGTGTTCAGCACGGTGGACGCCGCCCACGAGGCGGACGTGGCCCTCAACGTCAAGGACGGGCAGACCTACGGCGTGTGGCAGGTCGTGGAGTTCAACTTCTCCGAGCCCGTCATGAACAAGGACGAGGTCGAGAAGGCCGTGACCGTGGACGGGGCGCACCGCGACGGCGCGTTCCGGTGGTACTCGGACCGCAAACTGCGCTTCCGCCCGGAGCAACCGTGGGACCCGAACTCCAAGGTCACGGTCACCGTTAACATCCTGGGCAAGGATCTGGGCAACGGGATGATCGGCAACGGCAACGAGACGGTGTCGTTCAGCACCGGTGCCGAGCAGCGGGTGTTCGTGGACAACAACACCAAGACCCTCGTGGCCTACGTGAACGGCAAGGAGACCGGTCGCTGGCCCGTGACCCTGGGCAACCCGGACTGGCCGTCCACCACGGGCAAGAAGGTCATCATCGAGCAAGCGGCCTCCTACGAGTTCAAGGCGTCGTCGCTGAACCTCAAGCCCGGCGACCCCCACTACTACCCGCCGTTCGACGCGTCCAACGTGTCCCGGCTGACGTGGAGCGGCGAGTTCATCCACCAGGCGCTGCCGTCCGCGATGCCCGTGCTGGGCGTGGCCAACGTGTCCCACGGGTGCGTGGGGATGCCGCCGGAGGGTGCGGCCTACATTTTTGAGACCTTCCGCCCGGGTGACATGGTGGAGGTGGTCAACACTGACTACCCCCAGGCCGATCCCGACGATGGCTACGGGGACTGGAACATCCCGTTCGAGCACTACTCGGACGAGGACTGGCACGGAAACTGGTGATACAGCCCGGTGAGCTCCTCCATCCCACGCGGCCCCTGGCCCCGCCCCACCGCGGTGCAGCGCATCCTCCAGGGATTCCTGGCACTCACTCTGCCCGTCCTGCTCGTGGCGCTGGGGGTACGACTCGTGGCCACCCCGGTCTTCCTGTGGCTCGAGTACCACCGCCCCGGCTTCCCCGCTGACCACTGGGGGATGAGCACGCAGGAACGGATGACGTTCGGTTCCTACGGGATGGACTACATCATGAACCTGGCCCCGCCCGAGTACTTGGGCGGCCTGGTGAGCAGCGAGGGTGGCATGGCGTTCACCCCGGCGGAGGTCTCTCACATGCGGGACGTCCAGCACGTGATGTACTGGGGGCTGCTGATCGCGTTCGTCCTGCTCGTGCTGAGCGTCCTGGCGGCCTGGTACCTGCACCGGGCGACCCCGGGGACCGCCTCTTCCGCGTGGTTCGCGGGCTCATGGCTCACCGTCATCCTGTTGCTGCTCACGGCCGTGTTCGCGGTGGTGGGGTGGCAGAGCTTCTTCGCGGCGTTCCACTCCTTGTTCTTCAGCTCCGGGACGTGGACCTTCAGCATCTCGGACACCCTGATCCGGCTCTATCCCACCCAGTTCTGGATCGACGCCGCGATCGCCGTGGCGCTCGTGGCGCTCATCGGGGCGTTCGTGGTCATGCTCGCCACGACCCGCCGGATGCGGGCAGCACGCTCCTTCAGATCCACGAGGTGAACCACATCCGCCAGCGCCAGTGCTCGTAGGGAATGGTCTGGGCGGTCCACACGGGCCAGAAGAACAGCGCGAGCACCACCACGAGCAGCAGGAACACCAGGCTCACCCTGCGCCAGCGTCGCGCCCACACCGGTGAGATCACCTGCTCGTGCACCGCGGCGGACGGCGTGCCCGCGGTGGCACCCAGGCGGGGGACCGCGAGCTTGCCTGTGAGCACCCCGATCGCCCCCGTGATCAGCAGGACCATGGCGGGGAAGTAGGACAGCGCGTAGAAGAAGAACATCGTGCGTTCCGGGTAGAGGAACCACGGGAGGTAACCGGCCGCGTACACGCCCACGAGGGCACCGAAGCGCCAGTCACGGAGCACCGCCCACAACCACAGTCCCAGCAGCACCGCCAGGATCCCCACCCACCACACGGCGGGGTTGCCCAGGTTGAGGATGGCCTGGCTGCACGAGTCCACCGTGCAGCCGTCCACGCCTCGTCCGGGGGATTCGTAGAAGTAGGACGTGGGGCGGGCCATGACCGGCCACGTGGCCGGGCCGGCCATGTACGTGTGGTGCGAGGACAGCCCCGCGTGGAACGAATAGGCCGCCACGTGGTACTCCCACAGGGAACGTAGGGCGGGCGGGAGCCACTGCGGGCCGTCGCCCGGGTTCAGCTCGGCCCAGTTGCGGTTGTAGCCCGTGCTCGTGGTGAGCCACCCGGTCCACGTGATCACGTACACCACCGCGCCCACGCCGATCATGCTCAGGAATCCCCACGGGCCGTCCTTGAGCACCGCACCGGCGAACCAGTTCTTGACCCCGGCGATCCGCCGCGCGTTCATGTCCCACAGCACCGCCAGGATCCCGAGCGCGGCGATGCTGAACAGCGCGTTCCACTTCACGGCCGCGGCCGCACCGCACGCCACGCCCGCGGCGATCCGCCACCACCGCACGCCCAACCACGGGCCCAGGACGCCGCCGGGGCCGCGGGCGAGCAGGCGGCGTCGACCGTCGTCGCGGTCCAACAGGACGAAGACGAAGGCGAGCAACAGGAAGAACATGAGGAAGACGTCCAGCAGGGCCAGGCGGGACTCCACGAGGTGCAGCCCGTCCAGGGAGGTCAGCACACCGGCGATCGTGGCCAGGGTGACCGAGCGGAACAACAACCATCCCGCGCACCAGATCACGGCGATGGACGCCGTGCCGAACAGGGCCGCGGAGAAGCGCCACCCGAATGGGTCGTCCGCGCCGAACAACCACAGCCCGATCGCGATGAGCCACTTGCCCAGGGGCGGGTGCACCACGAAAGAGGGGTGACCCTGTGTGTCTGGGATGTTCCCGGAGACGAAACCCTCGTCCGCGCCCTCGGGCCATTGCTGCTCCGTGCCGTGGAGCAGCAGCGAGTAGGCGTCCTTGAGGTAGTACGTCTCGTCGAAGACCACGGCGTGCGGCCACGACAGGTGCGCGAAGCGCAGCACCCCGCCCAGCAGGGTCACGAGCGCCAGGGGGACCCACCAGTACCGGGGCAACCGGGTGACCGCGGGGAGCAGGCGGTCGCGCACGGAGGGGGCCACGGGTGCGGTCGAGGCGGGGGAGAAGACAGTCGAGGGCACGGATCCCATCGTAGGGTGCACCCCTGGAGATTCAGCCCGGCCACGGTGGCGTCACCGCGTTCGACCGACGGACCTTCGTAGAGTGGACGGGTGAGTTCACAGACATCGACGACCACCCCCGGCACCGAGGACCACCGCCCCGGTGCCGTGGTGGTCGTGGGCACCCCCATCGGCAACCTCTCGGACGCGTCCCAGCGGCTCAAGGACGTCCTGCACACCGCGGACGTGCTGGCCGTGGAGGACACCCGCACCCTGCACCGCCTGGCCTCCGGGCTCGGCGTGACCGTGACCGGGCGGGTGGTCACCCACCACGAACACAATGAGAACGCGCGCACCGGCGAACTGCTGGACGAGGTGCGCCGCGGTCGTACCGTGGCCGTGCTCTCCGACGCGGGCATGCCCACGGTCTCCGACCCCGGGTTCCCGCTCGTGCGCGCCGCGGCCGAGGCGGACCTGCCCGTGAGTGTGCTCCCCGGGCCCTCGGCGGTCCTCGCGGCGCTCGCGGTCTCCGGGCTGCCCACCGACCGGTTCACGTTCGAGGGCTTCCTGCCGCGTAAGACGGGCGAGCGTGCGGCCCACCTCGCGACCCTGCGGGACGAACCCCGCACCATGGTCTTCTACGAGTCCCCGCACCGTCTCGCGGAGATGCTCACCGCGCTGCGGGAAGCCCTGGGCGCGGACCGGCGCGCGGCCGTGTGCCGCGAGCTGACCAAGCTGCATGAAGAGGTGCTGCGCGATGACCTCGCGGGTCTGGTCGAGTGGGCCGCGAACAACCAGGTGCGCGGGGAGATCGTGGTGGTCGTGCATGGTGCCCCACCGGCCGTGGCTCCCGAGCCCGAGGACCTCGTTCAGGAGGTCGAGCACCTCGTGGCCACGAGCGACGTCAAGCTCAAGGCCGCCGCGCGCGAGGTGGCCACCGAGCACGGGGTGAGCACACGCAAGCTCTACGACGCCGTGATCACCGCGCGCGGTCAGAACTGACCCGACCCGCGGTAATGGCGCGCAGATATGTAGGACGACCGTCTCGCCGACGAGTGCCCCTCGGGTCGGACTTGCCGGTCTCCGTGCAGTGATGACGGCGCGGCCCCGGCCTCCGCGCGGGGGGGGTGGCCCCCCCCGCGCGGCGTCGTGGTCACCCGCGCGGGCCGCTCCACAGCGACGCCGGCCACCAGTCGGCGCGCAGCCGCCCGCCGCGCGAGGCCCGCTTCCGGAACTCGTCCCGGACCAGCGTGAGGTCCTCCGGCGTGGTCCGCGGGGTCCAGCGGGAGTCCGGGGCGCCGTAGCTCGCGGATTCCAGGTCCGCGACGAGGTGATCCACGGCGGTCTGCGCACCCGGTAGCCCCGCCGCGAGCCGGCGTGCCCGCACGCGAGGCGTGTCGGACGCGGGGGAGGTGACGCCGTGGTCCTCGGCGAGCGCGCGGAACTCGTCCCACGCGGCGTTGGCCCGGCGCTGCGGGGTCAGGGACGCGTCCTGCAGTGCCGCGAGTCGCGCCCGACGACGCCGCCCGCGCACCACCCGCGGCGTCGCCGCGAGGGCCAGCAGCGCGAGCAGACCGAGCACCCCGGTCACGAGCCACCACGGCACCGCAGCGGTGGTCGGCGCCGCCTCGTCCTGGGGTGATGGCTCCTGCGAGGGGTCGTCCCCCGGTTGCTCGCTGGGTTGTTCACTCGGCTGATCGGACGGCTGGTCGGAGGGTTCCTCGCTGGGCTGTTGTTCGGGCTCGTTGCTCGGCGCCGCGGTCTCCTCCGGGGTCTGCGAACCCTCCCCACCCTGGTCCTGGGCCGAATCCGGCGCGTAATCGGGGGTGCTGGGCACCCCGGGGGTGGGCTCGAAACGGACCCAGCCCACGCCCTCGAAGTACAGCTCGGGCCACGCGTGGGAATCGCCCGTGCTCACGGGGAAGGAACGGCCGCCGTCCGGGTCCTCGACCGGGGCGGTGGGCAGGTAACCCACGGCGACCCGCGCGGGGATACCCACTTCCCGGGCCATGAGGGCCATGGCCGGGGCGAAATGCCCCGAGTACCCCGTGCGGGTGCGCATGAACTCGTCGAGTGATCCCATCCCGCCGGCGTCGTAGCCCTGGGCGAGCGGCGCGGTCACGTCGTAGCGGAAGTCGTCGCGCAGGTGGTTCTGGATCGCGAGGGCACGGTCGTAGTCCGTGTCCGCACCCTCGGTGAACGTGCGCGCGGCGTCCGCGACCGATTGCGGGCGGTTCGCGGGCAGCCGCAGGTAGTCGCTGAGCTGCGGGTCCGACGCTGCCGACGGTGCCGTCCGCAGTGCCTCCGGGGTGGCTCGTGACAGCGCGAACGTGATCGTGTACTCGGCCCCGGACATTCCCGTGGACTCGCTGAAGATGGACAGGTCGCGGGGATTCCACGCCCACCCCTCGTCACCGAGTCCACTCACGGCCACCGGGGCGTAGGGTGCGGGCAGCCAGTGCTCGGAGAAGTCGTCGAACATGACCTTGGCCGAGACCTCGGTGCCGCGGGGGACCGGGTTGCGCGCGGCGTCGGCCAGACCCGAGAGATCGCCGTCCAGGTTCTCGACGTCCGGGAACCACTCGTCCTGGTCGAAATCGGAAAGGGTGAGCAACCGCATGTATTGGGGCTGGTCGTCCGAGGTCGTGTAGGAGAACCGCCGGGTGTGCTCGTCCGAGCGCAGGTCCTGACCCACCGCGCGCAGCGGGCCCACCCCGGAGGCGCGCTCGGCGGTGAACGAGCTGCCCTGTGGGAAGGCCCCGTTGAAGAATCCGGGCATGACCGCGGGGATGAACAGCACCACCGCGAGTACACCGGCGATGACGAGCAGGGCGCGGGGGAGTCCTCCCGGGGTCGGGGCGATGCGCTGGGCGCGCGTGGCACCCCAGAACCGTGAACCGGCCAGCAGCGCCAGGGCGGCGAGCGCGGCCGCGGCCAGACCGAGGGCAGTGACGCTGCCCGGCAGGGTCAGCGCGGGGAGCACGAGCAGCGCCAGGACCCCCAGGCATGCGAGCCCGGCCATGCGTAGGCCCACGAGCACGGTTTCCATGAACACGGTCACCAGCCCCACCAGGGTGCACAGCACGAAGGCCAGCCCGGGGTTCGGGCCGTAGGGGGCGGCGTCGCGGGAGATGAAGTCGCCGGAGGAACGCCACAGCTCACCGGCCGCGGTGAAGGTCTCCCCGGTGGGGATGAAGCCCAGCAGGGCGTGGGAAGGCAGGTGCACCACGGTCAACGCGAGCAACAGGGCGGCCAGGCCCAGGACCGTGACGAGCGGTGAGGGCACGCGCAACCAGCGGGCCGCGCCCGTGACCACGAGCACCGTGAGCACGGTGGCCGCCACGGAGGGCAGCCACCACAGGCCGTTCAACGCACCGGCCATGCCCACGCAGCCCAGGGCGATCGCGGCGAGCAGAAGCAGACTGAGTTCGATCACGCGGGGCCGGGGCGGACGCGCTCCCTGGATGTGCTGATCGTGCGGAGTGCGGGAGTGGCCGGCGGAGCTCCGGCCGTCCTGAGCAGCCCGGAGGCCGGTGGCGTCGGGGGTCACCGAGCGGCCCTGAGCCGTGGGTGCCGCGGTGGCGGTCGCAGCCGCGGCGGGGGCCCCCGCGGAGGTGGCGTCGTGGTCCGCGTGGGGCGTGGGATCGGGGGCGCTCATGCGGTGGCCCTCCCTCGGGCGTGGCCCATCATCTCGTCCATGCGCAGCTGTCGGGTACCGGGGTCGGGCGGCGGCGGAGTCAGCAGGGTGGCCCCGCGGGTGGTCGCGAGCCATGCGGCGTCCACGTCCGTCCAGCGCGTCACCAACACCACGGACCACCCCGCGGACTCGAACACCGCGGCGCTGTCGGGGCGGTGCGCGGGGGCGTCGATCACCATGATGACCGAACACACCGTGCTCGCCGCCGCTGCCGTGACGTAGCGCCGCGCGGCCGCTGGGGAGAGTCGGCCCGTGAGCAGCAACAACGGGTGGGAGAGCCCCTCCCGTTCGAGGCGCTCGGTCAGGGGATCGGTCGACGCCTCGGATTCGGGCCGGCTCACGAGGGCCGCTCGGGAGAGGCCGTGGACGACTTCCGTGGCGGTGTCGTCGGTGACGTCCGTGTCCCGCAGGTCGGCCACCGGTGCCTCGCCGCGGGGCATTGCGCGGCCCTGGTCGTCGAGCGCGTGCACCACGGTCTCGCGGCGCGTGAGGTGCTCGATCACGGACGCCGCCGCGCGCACCGCCCACTCGAACTCCTCGGTGGATTCGAGCACACCGGCCCACACACGAGCGCCCGGCCAGTGTTCGGCCGCGGAGTCCAGGACCACGACGGCGCTGCGCGTGCTGCGCGGGTCCTCCTGGCGCACCATGAGCTGGCCGTGCTTGGCGGACGCCGCCCAGTGCACCCGGCGCATGGGGTCACCGTGGCGGTACTCGCGGGTCATCACGTTGTCGGGTCCCGGTTGCGGTTGGGCGCGCCGGGACGGGTCGTTGCCGGATTCACGCGCCATGGTGACCCCGTGCTCGGTGAGGTCCTCGGGTTCCGGGGCCACGTACAGCGACGTCCGCTCGGCCACGTCCAGCAGTTCGGTCACCACGCCGAACGGGTCGCCCACGCGCACCGTAGCCGGACCCAGTTCGTGGATCCCCCGACGCCGCGGGCGCACCGTGTACGTGACCGGCGCCCCGGACACCGGTACCGAGACGTCCTGGTCCCGGCCCAGCAGGGGGTCCACGGTCTCGTGCACGTCCACGGCGGCGACGGCGCTCGTGCGGCCCGAGCGGAGGGTGCCCCTGCGGTCCGCGTCGGTGGTGTCCGGGCCTGCCCCGCGGCCGGGGTTCGCGGCATCCGCCGGGCCATCGCCCATGCCACCCGTCAGGCCGCCTCCTGCCGTGCCCATATCGTGGACCGCGGGGTCCACCGGGTCGTGGGTGGAGCCTGCTCGACCGGCACCCGAGGTACGGTTGCGCGCGGAGAAGGCGGAGCGACGTCGTACGCGCAGGGCCACCTGGGCGGCGTCGCCGAGCGTGACGAGCGGCGGGTCCACCGAACGTTTGAGCAGGACGCGAGGTTTGACGAGCCACATGGCCAGGGAGGAAAGCAGCGGCACCATGCCCAGGAACAGGGACAGCGCCAGGACGTCCTTGCGGCCGAGCCACGTGGCGGCGGCCAGGCACAGCACGGCTGCCGCCAGGAAACACCACCCGCGCACCGTGAACTTGGCGCGTGAGTCCACCCGCGCCTCGGGAGCGGCGGCCTTCATCGGGTCTGGGGGGCGTCTTCGGTGGGGACGCGGACGTCGGAGAGGATCGTGCGCACGATGTCCTGGGCGCTGTCCGCACCCGAGCGACGCTCGAGGAGCAGGCGGTGGGAGAGTACGGCCACCGCGACGTCCTTGACGTCGTCCGGCAGCGCGTGGTCGCGTCCGGCCAGGGCGGCCTGCGCGCGGGCGGCCGCCTGCAACTGCAGGGCCGCGCGGGGGCTCGCGCCCAGGCGCAGGTGCGGGTGCGTGCGGGTGGCCTGGCACAGTGCCACCACGTAGCGGCGCACCGGGGTGGACACGTGCAGCGAGGCCACGTGGCGTACGAGGTCGCGGGCCTCCTCGATGTCCACGACCGGCCCGAGACCCGTCAACGGGGAGCCTGCGCCGTGATCGCGCAGCATGGCGACCTCGGCGTCCGCGTCCGGGTAGCCCATGGAGATCCGCGCCATGAACCGGTCTCGCTGGGCCTCCGGGAGGGGGAACGTGCCGTCCATCTCCACCGGGTTCTGGGTGGCCACGACCATGAACGGTTCGGCCAGCCGGTACGTGGTGCCGTCCGCCGTGACCTGGCCCTCCGCCATGGCCTCCAGCAGCGCGGACTGGGTCTTGGCCGAAGCGCGGTTGATCTCGTCCCCGATCACCACGTTCGCGAACACCGGGCCGGGTTTGAACTCGAACTGGTTGCGGGTCTGGTCGTACACCGACACACCCGTGATGTCCGTGGGGAGCAGGTCCGGGGTGAACTGGATCCGGTTGATCGTCCCACCCACCGCGCCGGCCAGGGTACGGGCCAGCATGGTCTTGCCCACGCCCGGGACGTCCTCGACCAACAGGTGGCCGCCGGCCAGCAGGGTCAGCAGGGCCGTGCGGGTCTCGGCGGGTTTGCCGTCGATGACCGAGTTCATGCGGTCAAGGATGGCCTTGGTGCGGGCGGCGAACTGCTCCATTATTTCCTCGTCTCACGGGCAGGGGGATCCGGGGGTGTTTGTCCCCATGTTCGCAGGTATTTGCCAGGTGCGGGTGCATTGCGAACGGGGTCGGGGCCCCTTCCTCACCGAGCGGCGCACGGATGCGGTTGCCCGGGGCCGGGCGGGAGCGCGTCATCTATCGTGGAGGGGTGATCGAGACACCCGTATCCGAATCCGTGTGGGACCACGCAGCCCGACCCGAGCCCGTGGCGGGACAGACGCCCGAGGCGTACACCGTGGAGCGGTACGCGGTCGCCGATTCCGGTGACGACGTGCCCAACGGTGAGGGCACGGAGCGTCGTGCGCACACGGATGCGCAAGGACGACGTCGCAATCTCACGTTCCCTGCGCTGCCGGAGCCGTTGCCGCACCCCGTGGTGGACAACCACACCCACCTGGACATGCAGGACGGGTTGGTACGGGTGTCCGTGGTGGATGCGATGGCCACGGCCAGGGACGCCTCCGTGTGCGGGGTGGTCCAGGCAGGGTGCGACGTGGAGTCGTCGCGATTCGCGGTGGCAGCGGCGCAGACGGTTCCGAGGGTGCTGGCAGCGGTGGCGCTGCACCCGAACGAGGCCCCTACCTTGGCCGGGTCGGGTGTCTCCGGAGACCTGGATGCACCGGCTCCGGCGGGTGACGGCTCGGCGAAGGGGTCCGGAGCGGGGCGCTTCGAGTCCGATGGACCAGGGGAAGTTTCCGCGGCTGGGCGTTTCACGAGGGCACGCGACGCGGGTTCAACGGGCGGGCGCTCGCTGGACGAAGCGCTCGCGGTGATCGATGAATTGGCGGGGCAGCGTAGGGTGCGCTGCGTCGGGGAGACGGGAATGGATCGTGTGCACACCCCGGAGTCGGGGTTAGCGGTGCAGGAGGAGTCGTTCCGGGCGCACATCGAGATAGCCAAGCGGCACGGGGTGGCCATGCAGATCCACGACCGTGAGGCACACGAGGACGTGGTGCGCATCCTCCGTGATGCCGGGGCTCCCGAACGTACGGTGTTCCACTGCTTCTCGGGGGACGCGGAGCTCGCGCGGTTGTGCAACGAGAACGGGTGGTACATGTCGTTCGCGGGAACCGTGACGTTCAAGAACGCGGCACCGCTCAAGGCAGCGCTGCGGGAAGCGGATCCGGGGCTCGTGCTGTGCGAGACGGATGCGCCGTTCCTCACGCCGCACCCGTTCAGGGGCCGGCCCAATGCGCCGTACATGGTCAACTACACGGTGCGGGGGATGGCGGAGATCCTGGACGCGGATCTCGAGGAGCTGTGCCGGCGGATCTGGGAGAACTCGGAGCGGGTGTACGGGCAGTTCTGAATTCGGAGCGGGTGTGCGGGCAGTTCTGAGGGGCTCCCACCCCGCCCCGCACCCCATCCACCGTGCCCACCCACACCCTGCGCCCACTTGGTTTCTCATGCGTGCTCCCACAACCAGCCCACCCACCTCCCCACCGCGGCAACCGGGCTGCACCACACCTGTGCCCCGAAAAAGCAAGGAGCGAGGCAGATCCGGTGTCGTTTCGGGGCACAGATGTTTGCGAGATCGGGGGCGTGAGGTCATCCGCACTCCCCATCCAGTCCAGGCCCTCCGATTTTTAGGTCGTCCGTTCCTAGATTCCTGGCATGGACTCACGAATCACTGCCACTTACCGAGGCCCACGACCTCTCGTGGCCACTTCCGGTGAACTGGGTCGGCGGAAACACCAGCTGACCCGTGATCCTTCGATGCGTCAACTGGCCCACGGGCTGTGGTGCCGCGCCGATTCGCCCCCGGATCACGTGCAACGGGCCATGTTGCTGCAACGTCATCTCAACAGCCCTGGATCGTCCGTCCGCATCACGGGGATCACCGCGCTACAAGTCCTTGGGATTCCGATCGGACCCCACTATCGATGGGCGGATCGGGCGCTGTGTCATCCCGCGCCCATGATGTCCCGCTGGGCACTCACCGCCGCACTGGATGCGTTGCTGGTGCATCGTGATCTGAGGCCGGTGGACTCGACACCCGCGTGGACGTCTCAATCCTGTGGGGAGCCGCTCTCGCTGGCGGACATCTACTCGGCATTGGAGACGCTGCCTCCCACATCCCGTGCGGTCATGGCGGTGCGCACGGCATTGAAGAGCACGCAATTTCCCACGCTTTCTCCCATGGAGACCTTGACGCGGTTGATGCTGTTGGCGTGTGGCCTGCCGTGTCCCGTTATGAACTTTCGGGTGGACACACGCCTGGGTTACAGCCTGCTCGACCTCGCGTGGCCTGAACACCAGACAGCCATTGAGTTCAACGGGCGGGTGCACAGCGAGAACCACCACGCATACAAGAACGAGATGTATCGCAACGAGGTGCTCCGAGATCTGGGGTGGAAACTTCGCATCATCGTGTTCGACGATCTCCGAGATCCCGCCCGCTCAGTCGAGTGGCGCACCTGGTTGGGGCGCCAACTCTGGGTCGTGTCCCGTTTCCCGGCAGCAGGATCTCGCGCTCGCACATCCGTGTCCCGAAAAGGCATCCATATCCCGTGATCGGTGTCGTTCTGGGGCACACGTGTTGTGCAGTGGGATTGCCGCGGGGCCCAATGAGGGTGGGAGGGAAGGTTCGGGTATGGGGGAGTGAG
>NZ_LZMM01000040.1:0-67763 GCF_001665945.1 Kocuria sp. ICS0012
GAGTTGGGAGGTGTCGACAGTGGCCCGAGCGAGTGGATGGCGCGCCGTGGCGGCTCGGCGGGGGGGGGGGGGGGGGGGGGGGGGGGGGGGCGGGGCGCCCCCGCGCCCCCGCCCCGCCCCGCCCGCCCCCCCCCCCCCCCCCCCCCCCCCCCCCCCCCCCTTTCGTCCCTAAATTCCCATTATTGGGTTTTTTGGGCCCTGGCCCCCCCCCCCCCCGGGGGGGGGGGGGGCTAAGGGGTCACCCCCTCGCGCCCCCCCCGCCGGCCGCACCCGCGACCGGGGCCGCCGACAGAGGGCGGCCAATACGTCGGCCGCTGCGCGGCCGCCCTCATCCCAGCTATCGCATTTTCTTGCCGTGAAGCCTTCGGCAGCATACGTTCGCTCCACCTCCGCGCAAGTGCTTTCGCGGCATATCCTCGCTCGCTGCGCTCGCTCCGGTATTCCACGGTCACTTGCACTCCGGCTGCGCTCTCTGCGCGGCACATTCGTGCCTTCACGGCAAAAAACGTGAGGGGTAGTTGGTAGTCCGAGACACCAGGAGGTTCATCATGGCACGCACGATCAAGACCCAGAAGACCGCAGAGCAGCGCCGCGCCGAGGCCGACGCCCTGCACGAGTCCATCGCTCAACAGGTAGAGCAGCTACGCGACTCCGACGCCTGGCAGCGATTCCTCGACTTCGCCCGAGCGTTTCACTCCTACAGCCTGAACAATGTGCTGTTGATCCTCTCGCAGATGCCCACCGCGACCCGCGTAGCCGGGTTCCGCAAGTGGCAGCAGCTCGGCCGCCAGGTGCGCAAGGGCGAGCGCAGCCTGAAAATCTTCGGGTTCCGCGAACGTAAGGCCAAGGCCGACGAAGAGAACGAAGACGGCACACTCGACCAGCTCGACACAGGCGAGCGCGTCGTGCGCTACTTCCCGATGCTCAGCGTGTTCGACATGAGCCAGACCGACCCCACCGAGGAATGGATCGACCCGAACCCCGCGCAGCGACTCGACGGAAACGACGAGGCCGGAATCTACGCCGCCACCGCCGACTACCTCACCGCCCAGGGCTGGACAGTCACCCGCGAGACGATCCCCGGCGAAACCAACGGATATACCACGACAGACGGCACCAAGCGCGTAGTCGTAGACGCAGCACTCAGCGATGCCCAGGCCGCTAAGACGATCCTGCACGAGGCCGCACACGTCATCCTGCACAGCTCGGAAGATCACGCCGAGTACGTCGCGCACCGAGGCTTGAAAGAGTGCGAGGCCGAAAGCGTCGCCTACATCGTCGCCGGGATCATCGGCCTAGACACGAGCGCCTACAGCGTCGGCTACGTCGCCGGATGGATCGGAGACGACACCGACACCATCAAGCAGACCGCCGCAAACGTGCTGCGCGCTGCGCACACCATCGCAGACGCGATCACCGATGCCGACGAAGAGCAGGAAGCCAAGGCCGCCTAAATAGGCCTATAAGACCTATAAGGGATGCCCGAGCAGCCCGCCGCCAGCCAGGCGGCGGGCGAGGGGATGCCCCCTCGCGCTCCCCCACCACATCGACGGCCGCAAGCGGCCGCAGAGCTTGAACGCTTCGCGTTTCTTGCCGTGAAGCCTGGCGGCACACTACATTCGCTCCACCTGCGCGCAAGTGCTTTCGCGGCATATCCTCGCTCGCTGCGCTCGCTCCGGTATTCCACGGTCACTTGCACTCCGGCATCGCTCATTACGAAGGCGTAAACGCCTTCACGGCAAAAAACGAGAGAGGGAGACACCATGCAGAGCATCAGCACCATTACGACCATCGTTCCCATCGTGGACGACACCGAGATTCCGCGACAGCTTCGCAAGCTCGCAGAGCGCGACGAAGACCTGATGAGCTACGCGCGCAGCGGCTACCGGCTCGCAAGCACCGTGGCGATCACCGGCCCGGAGTTCGTCACGTTCGTGGACACGCTCACCCGCGACCCCGAGCACAACTAAATAGACCTATAAGACCTACAGGAGGTAGTGCCATGTTCAAGTTCCGCTCGCAGCTCACAGTCGCCCAATGGGCGACGATCCGCGACCTATGCCTGCACGAGCAGCCGCGCCCAGCGGCGCAGCGGCAGGCATTCGCCAGCATTGAAATCATCGTCATCGAAGACGACCTGACCGTGGAGAGCATCACCGTGCACCCGGACGGCCGCGCCGAGAAATCGGCACTCAATGGCATCGGTGAGGGCTGGACAGAAAGCCAGCTCGACCAGTCCGAAATGGAATGGATCGAAGCCTAGACACCATTAGACCTATTAGGTACAATAGACCTATAAACCCCATAACCCCGAAACCGAACCGAGAGGTTGCACCCATGACCATCACCGCCGAGCACCTGACCATCACTCTCGAAGACGGCCGCGAGCTGACCGGCCGAACCCCCGTCGAGCTGGCGCACAAGTGGGCAGAGGCCGAGCATGGCGACGAGTGGCAGCAGCTCAGCGCCGCAAAGCAGAGCATCGAAATCACCGCTGCGCTCGACGCGCTCAACCTGGCAGCGCAGGAGCACAGCGAATGAGTGCCCGCCGCCCGCGGCCCCTGGGCCGCGGGCACCAGGCGGCAGCGCCACGGCGCTGCACCGGCCGCATCCGCGACCGGGGCCGCCGACAGAGGGCGGCCATGCGTCGGCCGCTGCGCGGCCGCCCGTCTTTCAAATCGTATTTTGCCGTGAAGCCTGCGGCATTCTACGTTCGCTCCACCTACACGCAAGTGCTTTCGCGGCATATCCTCGCGTCTCTCGCTGGCGCTCGGCCGCTCCGGTATTCCACGGTCATTTGCCCTCCGGCTGCGCTCGCTACGAAGGCACATGGTGCCTTCACGGCAAAAAACGTGAGGGGAGTGTCAGAGGGAACCGAGGCACTGGGCAGGAAAGGAACCGATCATGAGCTTTACAGTCACCGTCTACAGCAAGCCGAGCTGCGTGCAGTGCAACGCGACCTATCGGGCGCTCGATAACAAGGGCATCAACTACCAGGTGATCGACGTGAGCGCCGACGCCGAGGCCGCCGAGTACGTCAAGGGGCTGGGCTACATGCAGGCCCCGGTCGTCGTCACCGATGACGAGCACTGGTCAGGCTTTCGACCCGACAAGATCGAAGCGCTCTCGCAGCGACTCACTGACACCGCGGAATAGACCCATAAGACCCATAAGGGGGAAATATCATGCTGACCAAAGAAGAGCGCGCCGCGTGGATCGCGAAGCGCGAGGCCGAGCACCAGAAGATCAAAGACCGCATCCGTGCAGCCGGGATCAAGTACCCGCTGGGCTGGGATGAAATGGGATCGAGTGAGAAAGATATGTGGGAAGACCGCATGATCCGCTCTATCGACCGGCTCGAAGGGAAGAGCAAGTGAGGGCGGCCGCGCTGCGCACGATCCTTGCAGGCGTGCTCGCACTCGCAAGCGCCACCGGCCTACAGAGCTGCACCGAGACGAGCGCAGCCGACGCCGAGCTGCTGCCCGCTGAGAGCGCACAAGTGATCGCCGTAGTGGACGGCGACACCATCGACGTGCAGACGGCCGGGGGAGAGGCGCGGGTGCGCCTCATCGGCCTCGATACACCCGAAATCAACCGTGACGGCGGGCAGGATGACTGCTACGCGCAAGAGGCGCGCGACGAGCTGAACGCAATGGTCTACGGGCAGGCGGTCGAGCTGCGCGCCGATCCCACTCAGGATGACACCGACCGCTATGGGCGACTGCTGCGCCATGTCTACATCGACGGGCAGAGCGCAGCCGTCGTGCTGCTCGAAGCAGGAGCCGCGCACGAGTACACCTACGATGCGCCCTACATCGGCCAGGCCGAGCACCGCGACGCAGAGCGCGCAGCGCAGGCCGACGCGCTGGGAATGTGGGGGAGCTGCACCGGATAATCTGCCGAAACCATAGACACGACTAGACCTATTAGGTACAATAGACCTATAAACCCCATAACCCCGAAATCGAACCGAGAGGAAAGATCATGACCACCTTCATCAGCTTCACCGGGAACCTGGCCAAGGCACCCGAGCTGCGCACCGACAAGAACGGCCGCCCCTACACCTTCGCTCGCGTCATCCGCACGGATCGCGTGAACAAGGGAGGCGAGTTCGAGGACGGCGGCACCGAAGGCTACGACGTTGCAGTCTGGGGAGCCGACGCCGAGGCGCTGTGCGACCTCGCTGAGCGTTGCGGGAACGTGCGCGTGAACGTCGCGGGCGAAGAGCTGCTGGACACCTACACGAACGATGAGGGCAACACCCGCACCGTTCGCAAGGTGCTCGATGCAGAGGTGACCGTGAGTCTTCGCTGCCAGACCGTCACCGTCGAGCGCCGGAACTAGACCGCCGAGATAGTGGGCTGCCAAGGCGCAGCCCACTATCTGCCCCCAATAGGGGTATTAGTACCATTAGACCTGAAAGAAGGGCACCATGATTCTCGCGTACTGCAACCAGAAAGGCGGAGTGGGGAAGTCCACCACCGTCTACCACCACGCCCGCGCCGCGATCCTCGACGGACAGCGCGTGCTCGTGATCGACGCCGACCCGCAGGGCAACATCACCAGCGTTCTCACCGAAGACATGCAAGAGGGCGACGTTGGAGTGGCCGACGCACTCAGCAGCCGCAGCAGCGACACCCTGGCCGACGTGCTCGTGCCCGGTATCTGGGAAGGCCTCACGGTCGCGCCGACCGTGGGCGACAACCTGGCCGACGTGCGCAACGAACTCGTTATCTCATCGGAGCCAGGCCGCGAATCGCGGCTGCGCGCGCAGCTCGCCGCGATCCAGACCGAATATGACCTGGTGCTCATCGACTGTGGCCCCGCTATCGACCCGTTGACGATCAGCGCACTCACGGCAGCCGACGCCGTCGTGATCGTCTCACAGTCGAAGCTGTGGAGCGTCAACGGCCTGGCGAAGCTGATGAACACCGTGAGCCTGGTGCGCGAGCACTACAACCCGCGGCTCACAGTCGCCGGACTCGTGCTCAACGCCCACGAAGCGCACACACTCGCCGGAGGCCACTGGGCCGACGAGCTGACGGCAGCCGCCGAAGCTGCGCAGCTCCCGATTCTCACCCCACCCGTACCGAAGCGGCAGGCAATCGCAGATGCCACCGAAACGGCCCGAGGCCTAGACGAGGGCGACGCGCAGGCGCGCGAGCTTGCCGCGATCTACGCCGCACACATTGACCAGCTCAAGAAGGGAACTGCTCATGTCTAAGAAACCCGAACGCCGACGCTCGCAGCTCAGCGGCCTGTCGCCCGTAGCGCCGACGAGCGGCCGCGTCGAGCCAGAGAAGCCGGCCCCTGAGAGTGCAGCACCCGCAGCGGCCGCGCCCGCTGCGGCCGCGCCCGCTGCGCCAAAGCGCACCGTGGCGGCCGCCAGCTCGAAGCCTGGCACCCGCACGAAGATGGGCTATTACGCCGCACCAGAGGACAGCGAACGCATCCGCGCAGCGTTCATCGCAGCGAGGAACGCAGGGCGGCCGTATCGGTCACTCTCTGACTTCCAGCTCGAAGCGATCCTTGACCAGGTAGTGCGGCTCGAAGCCGAACTGAACGGCGGCCGACCGTTCGAGGGCGCACCCGCGCACAGCCTGTCACCCGGCCGCCCGATGGAGTAGGGGAGTAACCACAATGGCAATCAACGAGGAACAGCGGCAGCTCGAAATCGCCGCCGAGGTCGAAGAGCTGGCGCGCACGCTCGCGCACTCAACTCGAGCTGTACCGCACCCGATCGACTCATACCGACTGCTCGGTGAGCTGGGCGCAACCATCGACCATTTGGCGCAGGTGATCGACCAGCTCGGCAAGTGGCACAGCCGCACCGAGGACGGCACGCACTACAACGGCGAAGACGGCGACGGCACCGGCAGCGCCCATGCGGCCGCTGACGAGCTGACAACCGCAGCAAACATGCTCAGGCTCGCATCGAGCCACGTTGGCCGGGCACACAGCCATAACGGCGTCGTGCGTTGGTATCAGGAGCCGCAGGAGAGCTGATGAGCGCGCTACAGATCATCTACTACGTCGGGATCGTCGTAGGCATCGCCATGTTCGTTGCATCATGGCTGATCCGCCGTAAGCAGATCACCGAAGGCCCGCTGGCCCGAGCTGAGAAACCGTTGATGCTCGGGGGAGCGGCCGTCACGTTAGCCTTCGCGCTGCTCGGCTTCGCCACGATATGAGAGGGGCAGCTATGACTCAGAGCGATCAGATGAGCGACGCGGAGCTGGCGCGTGAGATGAGCCGACTTGAGGCGGCGATAGCCGCCGCTGCGAGTGACGAAGAGCGGCAGCGCTGCAATGCGCTGTTGAGCGAAGTGCGCTTCGAGATGATGACGCGCGGCCACGTCGCACAAGGTGGAGGCTGCGCCCAATAACGGTGGCAGTCTCAACCGATCAAGGCATCACCCGTGATGGCAGTATGCGCTTGGACGGAAGGAGACGGTTGGGATGGCATTGAGCATGGAAGAGCAAGATGCCGTGTGGGAGAGATGGCGAGCGGGCGAGCCGATGCGCGTGATTGCCAGAACGGTGCGCTGCAGCCGCGAAGCGGTACGGAGACGCCTGGCAAACTCTGGTGGGATCCGCCCAGCACCGCGCCGTCGCGCTGCTCTGCGGTTGTCACTGGCGCAGAGGGAGGAGATTTCCCGGGGAATCGCGGCCGGTGATTCCGCTCGAACGATCGCTGCTCGACTCGGACGGTCAGACTCCTCGATCTCGCGGGAGATCTCCCGGAACGGCGGCCGTGACCAGTACAGGGCTGCCAAGGCAGATGAGCGCGCTTGGCAGCTCGCGCAACGCCCCAAACTCAGCAAGCTCGATGCGAACGATGAGCTGCGCACCGCCGTGAAGCAGAAACTGCATGAGGACTGGTCGCCGGAACAAATCGCGGCCTGGCTACGACGGGACTTCTCTGACGACCCGACGATGCAGATCTCTCACGAGGCGATCTATCGGACCCTCTACACCGCCACCTGCCCGGCCCTACCCTCCGAGATGAGCGTCCACCTGCGCTCCGGCCGTCGACTCCGCACGTCGCGCCAGTCGCGCCGCACCGGACACGGACGCGGTCGCTTGCGGAACATGGTCTCGATCCATGATCGCCCGACACGCATTGAGACACGTGACGAGGTCGGACACTGGGAAGGTGACCTCGTGATGGGCCGCCGGCCCAGCGCCGTAGCGACGCTTGTCGAGCGCTCCACCCGTGCAGTTCGCTTAGTGAAGCTACCGGGGATCAAAGGCCCGGACGTACGCGACGCTCTGATCCGGAACCTTCAGAATCTTCCGCCGTGGCTCTTGCGGTCGCTCACCTGGGACCGCGGAAGAGAGATGTCCGAGCACGAGCGAATCGCCCATGAGCTCGGCATCCAGGTTTACTTCTGCGACCCCCGCTCACCCTGGCAACGGGGCTCGAACGAGAACACTAACCGGCTCCTGCGCCAGTACCTTCCAAAACAAGCAGACTTGTCTCGGTACACCCAGGTCGACCTCGACCGGATCGCAGAGAAGATCAACACACGCCCGCGCTACGTTCTCGGATGGGACACCAGCCAGGACCGACTCCGCGATGTCCTCATCGCCTGACACCCGAGACTCGGTCGACGATCGACCTCTCAGCGGCGTGAACTTGCAGCTGCCGAATCAGATGACGTTGGAATCGCGATGCGCTTCTGCTTGCGCGATCACCTCGGGCGTCCACTCCTCCTCCGACACCATGCGAGCAAGCTCCCAGCGCCCATGCACCGCACACTTCTGGAAGCGTCTGGTCCCGAGTAGGATGGATTTGAAGGAGACGAACGGGAACCAGACGGTATGCTCGTCACATGAAGCCAGTAATCCTGATCGCCGCGATCGATAACGATCGTGGCATCGGCCTAAGAGGTTCAATGCCCTGGAAGATCCCAGGGGAGGCTAAATACACAGCGCAGCGCACGCTTAGAACATCTTCTCCGGACATGATCAATGCGCTCATTATGGGGCGAAAGACATATGAGTCCCTACCCCCTCACCGGCGCCCCCTCCCAGGCCGCCACAGCCTCGTAATTACTTCTCGGAGCATTGGGGAGCCAGTTGGTGTTGCCACCTCCGTCGATGAAGCACTGAGGGTGTGCGGAGAGATGTCAGACGTCGAGTCGATCTTCGTGTTTGGTGGTGCGGAAATCTATTCCCAGGCACTCGCTGCCGCCCTCCCGGATACATTGCTAATAAGCAATATTCCAGGACACTATGGGTGCGACACATTCCTCGACCCCATTCCGTCCACCTATCGACTAGAGCGCACTTCCAACCATAAGCACGGTACCGTGATGGTTCGGCACGAAACCTATGTCAGGGATTTTGGAAAAGAATGAGCTAATCCCGTAGCTCTAGTTGTGGCAGTAGGGACTGATGCGCGGGAAGGAGTCACTCGCGCCGTCGCGAGGTAGGTACCAATCTGGGGCACCACAGCAGGACAGTTACCGGACCGTCGTTTACGGTTCCCAATAGGACCCGAGTGCGCACTTTTGCGACACATCTGTCGCACTGGATATACCTCAGCAGCACGGCCCGGAGCGTCGTTAACGACGGCGGTATCAGGATTCCAAATCTTCCTAGCGCGAACCAGGCAGGGACAAGGGCGTCCAGCCGAGCGGTAAAGGACCAGACACTGCCGCTCGTTCGCGATCTCTCGCTTCGGACCACCCCTGGACTTCCCGACCGGAGCGAAGGGCGCCTCGGGCGAGTCGCAACCCGCTGCCTTCCAGCAGTGCATCCGGGGCGCTGCCTCGCCTGACCGACGCGCGGACACTCCACGGTTTGTCAGCCCAGCTTCCGCCACGAAAGACCCGGTAGTTCCCATAGCGCGCGGGATCGAGGTAGTCCCAGCACCACTCCCAGACGTTGCCGAGAGTGTCGTACAGGCCGAAGGCGTTGGGCTCCTTCAGGGCGACGCGGTGCGGTCCCTCCCCCGCGTCCAGAGTGGTCCAGGCGACGCCGGAAAGCGGGCCGTAGTGTGGACCCTTCGTGCCCGCGCGGCACCCGTACTCCCACTCGGCCTCTGTGGGCAGGCGGAAGCCGTCAGACTCGAGCTTCCACTGCACCTCATCGCCTGAGATGCGATATGCCGTCGACAGTCCATGCGCCTCGGAAAGCTCGTTGCAGATACTCACGGCTTGCTTCCACGTGATCCCGCTGAGCGGCAGATCGCAGGTGTCGACCGTGACGGGAGTACGGCCGAGAGAGAACGCCTCCAGCGCCACGGTGCGATGCTCGGAGCGTCGCGCATCGTGAAGCGTTACCTTTCCGGCTGGGAGGGCGATCAGATCATCGGGAAGGCTCTGCACAAGGTGAGCGTATCGAAGGTCGCGAGTGGACAAGGTATGGTCTCCGCATCGAGGTCTGGTGATGCGTTGACCGGTTGAGACTGCCGTCGTTTTCGGGCAGCCGTGCCGGACGGCCCGCCGAGTGTCAATGTCCGAAGTCGTCAGCACAGATGATGGCGTCGTTCAGGGCGTTGTGCTGAGGGCTATGGGTCGCTTTCGCGTCACTACTTGTGCGTACGACTCGAGATGTTGTCCTATAGAGGCGTGGAAAAAGAGCCGGTCAAGGATGACCGAGTTTCCGGGCGCGGTCTGCTGACCGTCCCTGATGAGGCGTGGGAGCTGGCCGTCGAGCGAGCTGCGGTCATTGGGCCGCTCGCTGACTCCAGCACGGTTGGATCCGCGGTGGACGCGGCGGCCGAGAAGCTGGGTATCTCACGGGGCCGCGTCTACTTTTTGATTCGGTTGTGGCGTGATGGCCAGGGGGCGGTTTCTGATCTTGTTCCTGGCAGCTCCAGCGGTGGCCGAGGTGGCGTACGTCTTCCCGTTGAGGTGGAGACGATTGTCCGGGAAGTGATTCGCAAGCACTATCTGACACGTCAACGCAAGACGATCGCCGCCGTCCACCGCGAGATCACTCGGATGTGTCGGTTGCGCGGGCTTTCCGTGCCTTCGCGCAATGCGGTTCGGCGTCGTATCACGATGCTCGATCCCCGGACGGAGGCTGTCGGCCGGGAGGGAAGAGACGCAGCACGCCCATTGCGATCAGCCGGCGGGGATGTCCCCGCCATCGTTGAGGTGTTGGAGCAGGTGCAGATCGATCACACTGTGGTGGATCTGATTGTGGTGGACGAGCAGCACCGTCTGCCGATCGGGCGTCCGTATGTGACCGTGGCGATCGACGTGCGTACACGGAGCATCGTGGGGCTGGTGATTACGTTGGAAGCGCCGTCCGCGCTTTCGGTCGGTTTGTGTCTCTCGCACATGGTGACGGACAAACGCGCCTCGTTGGAGCGGCTGGGGGTCGAGGTTGCGTGGCCGATGTCGGGGAAGCCGCGCGAGCTGTATCTGGACAACGCGTCGGAGTTCAAGGGTGAGGCCCTGCGGCGCGGGTGTCAGGAGCACGGGATCGCGTTGAACTATCGGCCTCCAGGGCGTCCGCACTATGGCGGAATCATCGAGCGCGTTATTGGGACGTTGATGGAAATGGTGCACGAGTTACCGGGCACGACGTTCTCCAATCCTGCCCATCGTGGAAGCTACGATTCGGATGCCCGAGCCGTCTTGACGATCACCGAGCTGGAGAAATGGCTGACCTTGGCGGTCTCCAGCTATCACGGCCAGGTCCACGGCACGACGCGGCAGACACCA
The DNA here is from genome assembly GCF_001665945.1 of Kocuria sp. ICS0012. Taxonomy (NCBI): domain Bacteria; kingdom Bacillati; phylum Actinomycetota; class Actinomycetes; order Micrococcales; family Micrococcaceae; genus Kocuria; species Kocuria sp. ICS0012. The sequence continues at coordinate 10,682 of NZ_LZMM01000040.1, forward strand.
CTGGCGCTGTGGACGGCAGGGGTCCAGGAGGCAGCGCCGTCGATGGTCGCGGATGCATCCGCCTTCCTGGTGGACTTTTTACCCGTGGTGCGTCGGAAGCTGACACGAACTGGGTTCGTGATCGATCACGTGCACTATTTTCGGAACGGGCTGAAACCGTGGATCGCGCGCCGTAGCCAGATGGAACGATTCTTGATCCGCCGAGATCCGCGGGACATCAGCCGTATTTGGGTGCTCGATCCCGACGATGGATCGTATTTGCCGGTGCCGTACCGGACGCTTTCGTATCCGGCTGTCAGTGTGTGGGAGCACCGCGCCGCTCTCGAGCGGCTGCGCGCGGAGGGTCGAGCGCAGGTTGACGAGGATGCCCTGTTCCGCACGGTCGAGCACATGCGGATGATCACCGAAACTGCAAGCTCGACCACCCGCAAGGCGCGTCGTAACGCAGAACGTCGCAAACGCGGCGGAACCGTCGACGAAACCAAGATCTCTGTGACTCGCCCTCCCGCCGATGTTCTACCGCCGGAGGGGAATAGCGGACCGACTACTGAGGAGCGCGTGATGCCCTTCGAAGAGATCGAACAGTGGTGATGGACACGGAAGTCGGGATCGCGGACGTGGACCTCACTCATCTGCATCCGATTGCGCAACCAATCGCACGCCTCCCCGCGGGCGAGCGGCTTCGGCATGTGCGCGCTGACCGATGGATCGGATACTCCCGCGCCTCGGAGGCACTGGAGCGGTTGGAAGCTCTGTACGAGTGGCCGAAGAAGCAGCGTATGCCGAACCTGCTGCTGTTAGGTCCGACCAACAACGGCAAGTCGATGATCGTCGAGAAGTTCCGCCGTCTCCATCCACCGATATCTCATACCGAGCATGAACAGGTGCCAGTGCTGGCCGTTCAGATGCCGTCCGAACCGTCGGTGTCGCGGTTCTACGTCGCGTTGCAGGCCGCGCTGGGAGCACCGCTTCGACCGCGACAACGCGTACCAGAAATGGAACAGGGGGCTCTGTCCTTGTTGCGGGCGGTCGGGGTGCGGGTGCTGGTAATTGATGAGCTGCACAACGTGCTGGCCGGTAGGGGTGACACCCGGCGCGAGTTCCTGAACGTGCTGAGGTTTCTGGGCAACGAGCTGCGCATCCCGTTGGTCGGAGTCGGTACTCGAGAGGCGTATATGGCGATCCGATCGGATGATCAGCTTGAAAACCGGTTCGAGCCGTTCGCCTTACCGCGCTGGGAGCCGAACGATGAGGCGCGCGCACTGTTGGCCAGTTTTGCGGCATCATTTCCTCTTCGCGAGCGGTCGATGATCGACTCTGAAGAGATGGCGCGCTACCTCGTCACCCGCAGCGAGGGAACCATAGGCGAGCTCACGCGTCTGCTCACGGACGCTGCTGTTGCAGCGATCGAGACGGGCGAGGAAGCGATAAATCAGCGCACCCTCCTCGTCGCTTCGTACGTCGGTCCCACGGAGCGGCGACGTTTGTTCGAGCGCGAACTGCTATGACGCGGCAGTGGCCACTTCATCCGACTCCCGGCCACGGCGAAGCGCTGACCTCGTGGCTGCACAGGCTCGCCACTGTGTACGGGATGGATCTCGACCAGCTTGTTCGCCACGACCTCACTCCACCAGGCGCTCCCGCGCCGAAGTCGACCGATTCGCTGAACTTGTATGCGCCTGCGGCGCTCATCACGGCTCTGGCGGTGCGTACCGGCGTGCCGACTGAGCAAGTGCATCGGATGACAATCGCTGGCTGGGTGCCATGGCTTCTCGATTCGCTCGAGCCTGAGCCGACGCCCGGAGTCGCGTTCCACACGTATGTGCGCCAAGACTCCGTGCTCATCACCTCCACGGACCATCCCTACCGAGAAGTGCCGAATTGGCAGGCATGGCTGCCAGTCAATTCCAAGAACAGGCCGGTCAGCCGCGTGTGCCCGGTCTGCGTCGAGAGCGCGACCGACGGGACGCTCGCATTTCCGCTGATCATGCAAATTCCGATCACGCTCACCTGCCCGCGTCACGGTTGCCGGCTTGACGCTGCGTTCGGGCCGTATGCGTTCTTCGGCTGGGAACGTAGCAAGAAGAATGACAGGCCCGCACCGCGACAGGTCATCATTCAAGACGCACGCACTGAGCAAGGCCTGCGGATCGGCACGGTCGTCTTACCGCGCCGGACAGTCCATGTTGGGGTGTGGTTCCGCCTGCTGCGCACCCTCATCGAGGAACTATCGATTCCGCTCTCAAAACTTCGAATCCGCTCACGCCGATCCATCGAACTCATCTGGCGTAAAGCCGGGCACCCTGCTCGTGCCGGCATCATCGGACCCGCACGAACCTACGAGAACCTACCCTGGCCGCAACAAGAGATGTATCTCGAAGCAGCCGCGACAGCCCTTCACTTGGTCGAAGCCGGAGAGATTGAAGCACAAGGCACACTTGGCCACCTCTTGACGCCCGAACCAGATCGCCCAGCTGACGACGGCTCGCCACCGCGCGATGCCTGGGATGAGGCGAGAGAAGCGATAGAGGAAGCACTCTCTGCCGCCCAGCATGATCCGCTTGCCGCAGAACACATGCTCGCGATCTTGACGAGCCTCACGCGCACCGAGATGACGTTTCAGAGCATCCGCGGCGACTTGATCGCCCTCGATATTCCCGAAGCTTTCCTGCCGCCGACGCTCGCTGCCATGCGTTCATGGAGGACCGAACCAGGTTTGTCAAATAACAGACCGGCCGCCATAGTTCACGAGACATAGAATAAATGACGGGTATTGTGACGATAGAGCCGGTTTGATCCGATTCAAACGACATTGTCACCCAAACGGTCGTATAAGTGACGGGGCAAGGAGGAGGCGAAGATGCTGGTGGGTTACATGCGTGTCTCGAAGGCCGATGGATCACAGAACACTGATCTGCAACGCGATGCTCTCGTCGCGGCCGGGATCGACCCCGATGCCTTGTATGAGGACCATGCCTGTGACTTTCGGCGATAAGTGGCGGTGTTCTGCGGGCGCTTCGTGGCGGTCGTCTCAGTTGGTGGTGCCGATGACGAGGGTGCTCTGGGCGGCTTCGATGACGTCGTTGGTGATGGTGTCGAGTTCGTTGATCTTCATGACGCGCTCGATCTGAGGGAAGAGGCGTTCGAGCAGCCGGAAGTTGCCGCGGGTGATGCGGGTGATGCTGGCGATGGCCTGGGCGTCGGTGAAGTCCTCGGGGTCGAGGGTCTTGCCGAGGGAGCGCCAGTGGCGCTGGAGGACGAAGAGCAGCTCGTCGGTGCCCAGGGGACGGTATTGGTGGGCGAAGCCGACTCGGCTGTAGAACTGGGGGTAGTGGCTGAACTGCTTTTCCAGGCCTGGCATGCCGATCAGGATCAGGGCGATGTTGTCGCGGTCGTACCGGTCGCGCAGCAGTTCCAGAGAGGTGGGGCGGAGCCGTTCGGACTCATCGACGATGATCAACTGCACGTAGTTCCTGCCGTGCCGCCGTGCCCAGGTCGGCGTGGTGTCCTGTCCGACTGGTTCGAGGTGCTGCTCGATGCAGATGTTGGTGCGGGTGATGGCCTGGTCGAGTTCGTCCTTCAGCGCCCGGGGCGTGGTCAGCACGCTGGGGGTGTAGAGCACGGTGCGGCTGCGAGCGAGGGCGGCGTAGATTTTGGCGTCGCTGTCGGCGCGTGGTCCCCAGTAGGTCAGCAGGTCGTAGGCCTTCTCCCAGTGGGCGTAGCGGCGCGCGGAGAGCGTCTTGCCCACCCCGGCCGGGCCGAAGCAGAGGCCGATGGTGTGGCCCCGCCGGACGGCGTCGGCGAACTCGGTGAATCGGCGGTGCTCTTTGGTGACGATGAAGCGCTGGCTCACCTCAGGTCCTCCTTGTAGACCTTCAACTTCCGCCGCGGCGCCGGTGCCGGCTCCTCGGTCGCCGGTGGCGATTCGATGGTGTGTGCGGCGACGACGGCGATGCGTTCGTTGATGCCCTGCCGCAAGGACCGGCGGCGGGCGTTGCGAGCGGCCTGGATTTCCTTGAGACCGATCTTCTGGTCGTGATGCTCCTGGTTGACGGCCTTGCAGAGGAACTCGTCGTGGTCGAACACGCGGATTTCGGTGATGTCGCGCGGGTCGTAGCGGACCACGACGGATCGTCCGACATAGCCAGCCAGCGTCGGAGAGACGTAGCGCAGCCCCTGGAAGCGGATGCCATCACGGCGCACCACCCGTGACTGGGCGACCGTCAGCAGTAGCCCGTCGAGGTCTTCCAGGCTCTCGGGCATGCGCGGCAGCCAACCCTCGGCGATCCACGCGCTGCGCGGCGAGACGCCGAGCTCGCTGTGGGTCCGGTCGTTGTAGGTGGCCACGAACCCCTCCAGTGCGCTGTCCAGCTCGGCCAGGGACAGCGTCGGTGTCGGGGCGGGGTGGCCCTCGGCGATGTATCCGGGCAGGCCGGCGAGAAGCTCGGTGTTGACGGTGCCGAAGAACCTCTCGATCTTGCCGCGGCCCTGGGGCCGGGCAACGATGGAGTGGATCAGCCGGATGTGCAGGTCGACGGCGGTGCCGGTGAGATGGTGGCTGATGAAGTCGCTGCCGTGGTCAACGTAGAGCACGTCGGGGATGCCGCACATCGGCCAGGCCGGGTCGGCCTTGTGCCAGATCGCCTGCCGCAGCGCCAGCGCGGTGTTCATCGCCGAAGGAGCACCGAGGAAGACCGTGTAGCCGCAGATCGCCCGGGAGCAGTCATCGATGATGGACGTCAGCCACGGCCGGGCGGGCTTCCCCTCGGTGCCCACGACGAGGATGTCGAGCAGGGTGTGGTCGGCCTGCCACATCGCATTGGGCCGCTCGGCCTGCCGCCGCAGCACCAGTTCGTGCTTGTCCCGGTAGGACGCCGCACCCTCCAGGGCGAGGGTGACCATGCCCGGATCCATGCCGCCCACGATCGACCGGACCACCCCATAGGAGGGCACCGGCCAGCCCTCCTGAGCGCAGATCTCAGTCGCCTTGCGGTGGATCGTGGCGATCGCGGGTCCGGGCTTGCTCAGCGCCAAACCCTCGATCAGCCGGACGAGCTCGGCAGGCAGATGGCGGGTGCCCGCATCCGCACGCGGCCTCGCATCCAGGCCCGCGTACCCGTCGGCGCGGTAGCGGGCGTGCCAGCGCTCCAGGGTGCGCAGACCGATCCCAGTCTGACGGGCCAGGGTCGTCAGCGCGATGCCGTCCTCGACATGCAGCCGCAAGATGCGCCACCGCGCCGCCCCGTCCACCTCACACCTGCTCGGACACAGCGTCACGGGCACGGGCGGCCTGCTGGTGGCGATACAGCGTCGCACGCGACCACCCGACCAGACGGGCGGCATCTTCGGCGGTCCGGCCCTTGGCACGAGCATCCTGGGCGATGGTCAGCTTCTCCGCGATCACCGCCGGGTCAACCGGGGGCCGACCGAAACGGGTGCCGTTCGCCTTCGCCGCGGCGATCCCGGCATTGACACGTTCGGTGATCAGCTCGCGCTCGTACTCTGCCAGCGTGGCCAGCATGCCCAGCATCATCCGGCCCGAGGTCGTCTCTGGGTCGATCCCGTCCGAGACCGATTGGATCTTCACCCCCTGGCCGCGTAGCAGGTTGACGGTGCTCAGGACATCGAGCAGGGAGCGGCCGAGCCGGTCGATGCGCCAGACCACGACGGTGTCACCGGCCTCGGCGTAGTCGAGCAGGCGCTTCATCCCCGGGCGCTCGATAGCGGTTCGGCTGCCCGAGGTCACATCGGAGAACACGTCCCGCTTCTGCACCCCGGCGCCCACCAGCGCATCGACTTGCAGCTGCGCGTCCTGCGCAGCCGTACTCACCCGCGTGTACCCCAGATGCCTCATACCCCAAGCATGATGCAGAAACCCCTGGAACGCACCCCCTTGAGGCACTTTCCGTCAAGACGACTTCGCAAGACACCTCCGAAAGCCTGTGCGCGCAGGGAGCGAGTCCGAGGCCGAGTGCCCGAGGCGTGTCTCATCAAACTGTAGTATCCCGATGCACCTGCTCCGTGGGGTGAACTCCAAGTTGAACGCGGGCCCGTGCCGCAGGCAACGCTGGTTTCGATCGGAGCGGGTCGCCTGCGCGAGTATGACTCAAAAGCAAAGACACGACAGAGGGTTAGGGAGCGGACATGCTGACAATCAAGCCCGGGTGCGAGTGTTGCGACACCGATCTCCCACCGGAAGCAGAGGCATACATCTGCACCATCGAGTGCACGTGGTGCCCGGAGTGTGTCGCGACCTTCCCCGAAAGACGATGCCCCAACTGTGACGGGGTGGTGGAATGCCGGCCGGTTCGACCAGCGGCCATGTTGGCTAAGTACCCGGCCAGCACTCTGCGGGTGGTCTCTGAGACCTGCTGGAAACACAGAGCGGAATGAGCCCCGGAGCGGCCGATTGGAAACGTGTGCCCATAGCGGGCACCCTCAGCGGGTCACACTCCCGCAAGTTCAACTTGCACGCACCGGGGCCGCGGGGAGGCGGACTACTCCCCTTGAAGACGAGGTCACCGATGGCGGCGTGTAGGGACGTTAGTTCGGCGTCCTCCACAGAGCAACGGAAGTCCCCCGCCATCTTTCGGCAAGACTCACACGGTAGGTGCGTGCATTGAGCGCCCAGTAGACCGCGTCCCGGGGCAGTTTCGTGCGGGCGGCGGCAGCGGTCGTGGTGTCTTGCCGCCATACCGTGCAGCAGTCCGCGCAACGGTAGCGGCGGACTCTGACCTGCAGCATCGTTGGTCGCCAGCCAACAGGGACGTGCACAATCGTCCTGGTCACCGTGCCGCGAGAAACCCCGGCCTGACCGCAACGATGACACCACGAGTCGGCTTCCAGGACCGCGTGGTCGAGTTCGACTCGCTGCCCGGTGGCTGTGAGCCCGAGCCCGTCCAGGCCGCAGAACGCGTCGAGATCAGGGGTCGAGAAGGTAGCGATAGACATGTCGAGGTCTTCCAGATGGCGAGCGTCAGAACTTCCACCATCGGGAGACCTCGACGTCTATCCCGGCACCGACGCGCCCACCCCACCACCGGCCGCTACACCCTCATCTGCGAAGAGCCAGATAGGTCACCGGAGCAGACCATTGCGTGGAAATGGGAACGGCCGATAGCGATTGTTCGCGCGCCCTCCAGTGCCATGGAGCGGGGCGGCGGGTCATCGGCTTTCAGAAGCGCCTAATCACTCGGGGACATCGTTGAGTTGAGCCTCGATCCGATCCAGCCTCTCCGATATATTGCGCAGGTGCTCCACGATGAGTTGGTTCGAACCATCGATTGCCGTTGCCGTCTCGCGTCGCGCACTGGTGACGGTGCGCACCACCCAGACGGTAAGAATAACGAAGATCGCGAGGGGTAGGGTGGCGGCAAGGGCGACTGGAAATACAGCAGCGGTAAGAGTCATGACGAATTCCTTTCCTGTTCTTGATCAATAAGAGCCGCAATGAGAGCGGGAGCTACTTCGAGATGAAACGAAGAAACCCAGTAGTGCTTCCTTAATCGACTTTCTCCGAGCTGCTCTACCCCACTCTCGATGAGTCGGGCAGCTTCTAAGCGATTGAGGTGCTGGTAGAGCAGCGGTCGAGACATCCCGAGTCGGCGGGCCAGTTCGCTGACATGGGTTGACTCCACCTGCAGGGAAGCGATGATCCGTAGGCGGGGCTCACTTCCGAGGGCACTGAGAATCCGTGCAAGCCGTGCAGCATCCATCCATCACACCCCCGGACCGTCAGTGAACTACAACATGTGTAAGCATGCGCTAACAGCCAGCGGTGTGCAAGCACCTGTCGATTCTGGTGGAGAGGCTGGCCGCATACGCGGCGTGACGGGTCGGTCTGCGGACCGGCCGGCACCCCCGGTAAGGCCGGGCGGACACGGCGATCGCCACTAAGCAACAACAGGGATCCGCCATCTTCTGATCAGATCCACAGGATCAAGGATTTCCGTTCACTTGCACGGCGTCGCGCAGGTCAACTGCGGTGGACTTCCAGATCAGTTCAGTCATTGCTGTATAGTTCAGCGGATGCTGACTATAGATTCTCGTTTGGATGTGATGAACCGGCTGGGGCGGGCGATGGCCGACCCGACCCGGTCGCGGATACTGCTGACCCTGCTTCAGCGCCCGGCCTACCCGGCCGAGCTGGCCCGAGACCTGGAGCTGACGCGGCCGAACGTGTCGAACCACCTGGCGTGCCTGCGGGACTGTGGGCTCGCGGTCGCCGTGCCCCAGGGCCGCCAGACCCGGTATGAGATCGCGGATCCGCATCTGCGCCGGGCGCTGACCGCCCTGGTCGACGTGACCCTCGCGGTCAACGAGAACGCGCCGTGCCTGGACCCGGCCTGCTCGGCGCCGGGATGCCGCAGCACGGGGGTGGAGGCATGATCCTGTCCTCGATCTTGCAGGCAATCGGCCTGTTCATCGCCACGAATATCGACGACATCATCGTGCTCTCGCTGTTCTTCGCCCGCGGCGCGGGCCAGCGCGAGACCACCGCCCGCATCCTGGTCGGCCAGTATCTGGGCTTCGTGGGCATCCTGGGCGCGGCCGTGCTGGTCTCCCTGGGGGCCGGGGCGTTCCTGCCCCCGGAGGTCATCCCGTACTTCGGACTCATCCCCCTGGGCCTGGGCCTGTGGGCCGCCTGGCAGGCCTGGCGTGGGGACGGCGACGACGATGACGACGAGGCCAAGGTCGAAGGCAAGAACGTGGCGGTGTGGACCGTGGCCGGGGTGACCTTCGCCAACGGCGGGGACAACATCGGGGTCTACGTCCCGGTCTTCCTCAGCGTGGGCCCGGGCGCCGTGGTGGCTTACTGCATCGTCTTCCTGGCGCTGGTGGCGGTGCTGGTCGCCCTGGCCAAGTTCGTCGCCACCCGCCGGCCGATCGCCGAGGTCCTGGAGCGCTGGGAACACATCCTGTTCCCCATCGTGCTGATCGGTCTGGGTGCCTTCATTCTGGTCAGCGGCGGGGCCTTCGGCTTCTAACTGCGTCACCGGCCCCGCACGCGGCGCCGGTGACGCAGATCGGCAGCCTCGACCACAAGGAGGTCTCCGACCATGGCCGATGCCGACGTCCTGGTGATCGGCGCCGGCCCCAAGTTGCGGACAGCGTCACTTCTGATCGGACACCCTGTGCCGCCATTTATCTCAGCAAGAATGCCGCCACATACCTGCAAAAGTCACAACCAGAGGGCCGACACGCCGAGGGCTCGCCAACCGAAACTCACCACCGAAACCCAGGCGCACCGAAACTACCGCTAGACCGTTTTCGGTTGCTCCGGTAGAATGGACACAGACCCAGGAGAGGGGAGCCCCACCGTGGCTACGAAGTTCAACATCGAGGAGCGCTGGCCCGAGCTGTTCGTGCAGCTCGACGAGACCCAGCGCCGTGCCGTGGTGCAGTCGCTCGCCAGCGCGTGGCACGAGGGGTGGACCCCGAACCGCGAGGACGTGGAGAACCTGACCGACGAGGCCCGCGGCGCGATCGACGCCGCGGAGTACCGTCGCCGCGCCCACGCCGCCGCACGGCGACGGACGGTCGCTGTCGCGCGCTGATGGCGTTCGACACTTGGGAGTCGTACTTCTATCCGCCGCCTGACGAGGGCACCCTGCGCAACCTGTTCGACGAGCGCGATCCGGTGGTGCTCACCAGGTTGGAGTACGTCGAGACCGCACGCCGGCAGCGCGAGCTGCTTGCCGGCCAGGTCACCATCCCCAGGACGTACGACGCCGACCACGTGCGGGCGATCCACCGGCACCTGTTCCAGGACGTCTACGAGTGGGCGGGGGAGCTGCGCAGCGTGAACATCTCCAAGGGCGCCGGCCGCGGTTTCGGGGACGTCAAGACGGGCGAGGTCGACCAACTCATCGACGACGTGCGCAAGCGGGTCGCCGGCACCGATTGGGGCCGGCTGGACCGCGACACCTTCGCAGAGCGAGCGGCGACCGTGTTCGCCTACCTGAACCAGGCGCACCCGTTCCGTGAGGGCAACGGCCGCACCGGGAAGGTGTTCATGGAGCACGTCGCGGAGCGATCGCGCTTCACTCTCGACTTCGGCCAGGTCACCCCCGACGTGTGGAACCAGGCATCCCAGCTCAGCCGGCCCGACATGTTCTCCTACGACCCCGAGCCCGCGTCGCTCGTGCCCGTGTTCCGTGCGATCGCTCAGCCACGCACGACCGGTCCGGCGACACCGCCGGCGCCGAGCACGGGACGGTCAGCCGCTCGCGCGTCCTACCCGCAGGCCGCGACTCAGGCGACCACCCAGCCACCGCAGACGGGACCACAGCGAGGCCCCCAGGCGCGCCACAGCGGCCCGTACATGCCAGGCCGCGGCGGCGGGACCGGACCGGGGAAGTGAGGCCGTCATGAGCAACCTCGTGGGCTACGCGCGAGTCTCGAAGCGCGAGCAGAACCCCGAAGCCCAGGAGGCCGAGCTGCGCGCCGCCGGCGCCTCGCGCGTGTTCGTCGACCACGGCGAGTCCAGCCGGGTCAAGGACCGCCCGCAGTGGCTCGCATGCCTGGACTACCTGCGCCCCGGCGACACGCTCATGGTGCGTCGCCTCGACCGCATCGCCGGCAGCGAGACGATGGCGATCCAAACCATCAACGAGCTGCACGAGGCAGGCGTGAACATCAAGAGCCTGACCGAGCCCGATATCGACACCACCACGCCGATGGGGCGCGCACTGTTCGGCATCGTCGCCGTGTTCGCGCAGCTCCGCGTCGACACCATCCGTGACAACACCCGGCGCGGCCTGGCGCACGCCCGCGCTCAGGGCCGCGTCGGCGGCCGGCCATCGGTCATGACACCCGAGCGGGTCAAGGCCGCTGTCAAGATGCGCGAGCAGGACATGACCATCGCGGAGATTGCGCGCACGTTCGGCGTCGGCGCTTCCAGCGTCTCGCGCGCTCTCGCCAAGCATGACGAGCAGGCATCCGTCACCACGCCGTAGGCCGTCCTGACCGTTCCTCCCCATCCCCCCGATAGATGCCGCCCTGCACACCACAGACCCCCGTCAAGGGTGCGGCGTAGCCGCATCACGCAGTGACGCGAAGCGCCCTTGACGGGGGTCTGTGGTGTGTGATCCTCCGGCGTCGGGGGGAGGGGGACCGTGCACCCAAGGAGGCCGTGCACAGGCCGCACTACCTCGACGTAACCGAGCAGCGGGAACGCAACGGTGCGGCCTGTGTGCGGGCGGTCAGATGGGTCCCGCTGTCCACCTGTGGGCGGGTCCGGCCCCGGCGTTAGCCGGAGCCGTCCACAGGTGGACAGGGGGCAACGTCACGCAGCGTCCTGCTCGCCCTCGACCGCTGCGCGGTCGTCGCTCGGCGGAGTCGGCTCAGGAGCCGGGGGAGCGGGCCGCGAGGCCGCCGGCTTGCGCGTGGAGCGACGCCGCGTGCGAGCCTTCTTATCGGGCTCTGGTAGACCGATCTTGCGCAACTCATCGGCGGACCACCCGGCGCTCACCGCGGCGTTGTACGCCTTGACGTCGGCGCGCTCTGCGTCGCCCACCCGCTGCGCGATCTGCGCTTCCAGCTCGGCTCGCTGACGGTCGGTCTCCTCGCGCACGTCCGCGACGTGCTGACGAGCCTCGACGGCTTGCCGAATGGTGTCGATCCGATCGTCCAGCACGCGCTTGGCGCGGTCGATCGCTTCCTCTGGTGTCGGTGTCGTAGCCATGACTCCATCGTACGGAGTCGAGCAGTGTACGTCGACGCCTCGCGTCGACCGAAAAGCACCGTCGCGGCGCAGCCGCCACCGCTCCCGTCTGCCGACGTGAGCAACCCCGAATCGCGTCCCAGACGGAGCAAGCTAAACACTTAGCCGTGCTAAGTGGCTTGAATCCTCGACTTGCCGTCGCGGATCGGGCACACTAGGAGTGTGGTCCCCGCACGAGGCGGGGTCGCTGCGCTGGGCTGGAAGGCAGGTGATCTGATGGGCGACGAGACTCCCGGAGGTCGTCTGTTCGCGCGCCGTCGCAGGGCGAACGTCGACGGCGGCCGGCAGCACCGTCACGAGGTGAAGGTGTCGCCCGAGGAGGAGGGCATGCTGCTGCGCCTCGCAGAGGCCCAGCACGTTACGATCCCGCGGCTGCTCGTCGAGTGTGCGCTCGCCTCCGCGACGTCGGAGACGCCGACCGAGCGACGCAACGCGATGGCCGAGCTGTTCGCTCTGCACCGGCTGCTCGCTGCGGTGTCGAACAACGTCAACCAGATGGCCCGGGCGACGAACGCGACCGGTGAGGTACAGGCCGAGATGAGCGCGACCCTCGACGCCGTACGGCGGACCGCGCAGCGCATCGACGACGCGATCGACGGGCTGAGCCTGCCATGATGCCGAACGTTGTCCGCGGCGACAGGATGGCCGGACTACTGACCTACCTGGCGGGACCGGGGCGCGCGAACGAGCACACCGAACCGCACCTCGTCGCGGGCGACGAGGCGATGATGGCGTGGCACGACGACGACGAGCTGGGACGCGACTCCGCGCTGGCGATCGCGCGTCACCTCGACCGCCCTCGCACCGCGTACGACGTCGAAGTGAAGGGCGGCCACGTGTGGCACTGCTCGCTGTCGCTGCGCGCCGACGAGGGCGCGCTGACCGACGAGCAGTGGGGAGCGATCGCGCGCGACTTCATCACCGCGATGGAGTTCGACGACAACGAGGGCACGAAGGCCCCGTGCCGATGGGTTGCAGTGCGACATGGTGTGTCGAAGAACGGCAACGACCACATCCACATCGCCGTCAACCTGGTGCGTGAGGACGGCACCAAGGCATCGACGCACCACGACTTCCGACGCGCGCAGACGGCGGCCCGCGCCCTCGAAGCGAAGTACGGCTTGGAGGAGTTGGAATCGGTACGTGCGGAGCGCTCGACCCGCGGGTACAACCCCGCCGAGCGCGAGGCGCAGGCACGAGCACGAGCCCGCGCGAAGTACGAGCGCACGCGCACGAAGCTGGGCACCGACACGCCGGCGTGGGAACACCTGGACGGAGCGGACCGGCACGCGCGGATCGCGTCGGAGCTGCGCACCGATCAGCCGCGCTACCTACTCGCGTTGAAGGTCCGCGGCTGCGCCACGGCAGCAGCCGACGAGGGCGAGTTCGTGCGCCGGCTGCGGCGCGAAGGGCTCATCGTTCGACCGCGGTACGCCGACGGTCGCACGGACGTCATCACCGGCTACTCGGTCGCGCAGCGACCCGAGGCCGGGGAGCGTCCGATCTGGTACGGCGGCGGCCAGCTCGGCCGCGACCTGGCGCTGCCTCGACTGCGCGACGGATGGCCGGACACGCCCACCGGAGCGAGCGAGGCCGCCGCCGAGTGGAACGCCGCGAAGCGAGGCCGGCGCGTCGTCGCACCTGGACGCGAGACCGCCGAGCCCGACCCCGAGCTGTGGGACCGTCGCAACGAGGAGCTGAGCGCGCTCGTCGACCGCCTGCGGGGCGTCGACGTCGACGACCGCGACACCTGGGCGACCGTGGCGCGACAGACCGCCGGCGCCCTGGCCGCCTGGTCGAATGCGACCGAGGAGACCCCCGGCGACCTGGCGGCGGCGGCCGAAGCACTGTCACGATCGGCGCAGACCCACCAGCGCACCATCCGCCCGCACAAGGCCGGCACGGTCGCCATCTCCGGTGCGGCGATGTTGCTCGCCAGCGCCGCACGAGGCGGTCAGGGGACCGTCGCGCAGGCCGTCATGGTCCGACAGCTCCTCCGGCTCACCCAGGCCGTCTACGACGCCTCAGTGGCCGCTGGACAGGCCCGCCACGCGCGGCTACTGGCAGAGGACACCCGCGCCCGCCTCGTGCGACTCCGCGAGGCCCTGCCGGCACCGGCGGCCGTGGCCACGACGACGCCGGCCGGCACGACGACGAGCACGAAGCTCGACCCGGAGGCACAGGCAGTGCTCGACCGGCTGCGCGCCGGGCAGGCACACGACGCCACGCGCGCGGCGTCGCCGCTGCCCTCGAAGATCGAGCCAGCCAAGCGCGCAGACCCGATACGACCGGGCGCAGATCGCGGACCGGAACGATAGGAAGGAGCGCCGGTCATGGCCGAGGAAACCGACGGCATCGAGGAGGCATTCGAGGGCCAGCTACGAGTGCTGGTCACCGCTGCCGGGCAAGTGGGCGAACGACTCGCACGCGCCCGCGAGGAAGCACTGCGCAACGCACAGGCGCGCAGCGAGCAGGAGCACCGCGAGCTGCAATCGCGGATCGAGGCCGAGCGCCGAGCGGCCCGCGTCGAGATGGCCAACGTGCACCGCTCGGACTGGTGGGACCGCGCTACCCCCGAGCAGATCGGGCGCACCTACCAACTCGCACGCGCATGGTCGCAGGAGGACCCCGAGGCCGTGCGCACCGAGCAGCGCGTGCGTGACGAGGTGCGCGCGCGCTACGGCATCGACGTCAACGACGCCGGCGCCGACCCGGAGGCGGTGCGCCAGCGTATCCGCCTCGAACTGGATCGCGCCGAGCGCGATCGTGCCGGCGGTGACGCAGAACGAGGGCGCTCGGCGGCCGAGCACGCCGAGGCGCAACGCCTGCTCGCTCAGGCCAACCAGGAGGACCAGCGCGCCGACGAGGCCAGGGCCGCGGCCGAGCACGAGCCGGACCCCGAGGAGCGGGCACGAGCGGCCGCCGAGGCCGAGCAGCGCGCAGCGACGGCGGACCGGGCACGCGAGGACGGCCGCACCCTGTACGACAGCGCAGAACGCCGTGAGGGCACTGCCCGCGACCTCGAAGCCAAGGGCATCAACCGAGAGGTCGTGGCCACCAGGATGCGAGCCGACGTCAGCCAGGCCAAGCCGGCGACCGAGGCCGTGAAGGCCGGGGCCGCAGCTCGCGCACCGAAGGCCCGGAAAACTCGAGGACGCGCCGCGCAGGTTCAGCGCACCGGACTCGATCGGTGACCGCCGGCAGTCACACACAGCAGAGAGGGACCGCAACCCCACGGGGTGCGGTCCCTCTCTCGCGTGCAGCTCAGTGCGCGTCGTCGCCAGGCGGGTCCGCCGGCTCCTCGCGCACATCGGGGAACATGCCCTCCGGCGGCTCGACGTAGGGCAGCGGCTCGCCCCGCTTCGAGGTGTTCTCCTCGCCCTCCGTCGCCGTGGCGAACGGGCCGTCCGGGTCCATCAGCACCGCCATGTGGTGGTCGGCGTGATCGCGCCACCACACGCTCATCCCGGTGGCCGCGTCCTGGCGCAGGTGCTCCCACGATCGCCACAGGGCTTCGAGGCGAATCACCGCCTCGTCGTGCTCCCACCAGCGGCCAGCCCAGCACCGATGCCGGCCGTCGATACGCCGGCGGTAGACGTTGCGCAGATACTCGCGCACGAACTCGTCGACGCTGCCGTAGTACAGCTCCGGGGCCGGCTCGGCGTCCTGTGGCCCCTCGACCTGCTCCGCGATCGCCGCGGCCGCCGCTTCGTCGGCGCGCCGCCGGATCGCCTCGCGCACCTCCGGGGTCATCAGCTCCTTGACGGCCGCCTGGGCCGCCTTCGAGACCTCTCCGCCGACCGCGGACTGAACCGCGACGTCGACGAGCTGCCCGGCCAGCGATCGCACGTCGACACCGAACGTCGGCGCGTCGGGCTCGTCGACGTCGACCGGCTGCGCCTCGATGCCTTCCAGCTCGTCGTCTCCCCAATCGCTCACGAGGGTGCCCCTTCCGGCGACAGGGCCGCCTCGACGGCCGCAAGCTCCGTCTGAGCCTCGCGGATCGTGCGCTCGGCCTTCGGGTCGTGCGCGGCGATCGAGGCCGTCACGGCCTCAGCGTGCGGGCCGGTCATCCACGGCACCGTGCGGATGAGCGTCGGCCGAGAACCCGACGAGAGGACGACGGCGCGGCCCTTCGGCATCGCCGCGAGGTCCGCGACGTCGAGGATGCGTTCACGGTGGAGCTGCTGGGAGACCGTGCGGTGGCCACGGCCGTAAGAGGTCGAGGAGGACAGCCGATCGTAGTCACCGATGACCTTCGACAGGTGCTCCAAGAAGGCGTCCTCGTCGACGCCGCCACCGTAGACCTTGACGTTCGACGCGGACCAGAGCTTGCGCATCCCGGACTCGCCCCACACCTCGACGCCCTGGGACCAGGACTGCAAGATCGTCATGAGCACGATGCCGCGGCTGCCGTAGTGGCTGTAGAGGTCGGGAAGCGCGCGCCACCGGCACACGTTCGCCGCCTCGTCGAGGACCCCGAGCAGCGGGGTCCTCAGCCGTCCGCCGGCAGAGCGGGAGGCCAGCTCCTCCGCGGCCTCGACGACGGCGACGGTCAGCGCCGTCACGAGCGGGCCGGCAGTGCCGCGCCCCTCCTTGGACAGCGAGTACAGCGTGCCGCCGTCGGCGCGCACGAAGTCGTCGGGGCTGAACTGCTTACGAGGGTCGGCGGCGCCCTGGGGCGTCACCCAGCGCGCCACCTGTCGATTCGTCAGGCACGACGCCATCTGCATGGCCGTGCCGAAGATGCCCCCGCGCTGCTTCTCCGGCGCCGACACGACGCCGGCGACCTGATCGGCCGTGAGCGCGAAGTCGTGCTCACGCAGAATGTCGACGGCGGTCTCGTCGGTCGGGCGCGTCAGCCACGTGTAGACGTCGGTGATCGGCCGGTGATCGAGCGCCGCGGCGAGCAGGAGCCCGGCCAGGAGGTCCTGGCCGGCCGGGTCGAAGTACGCATCGGTCTTGGCGCCCGGATCACGGCTGCCCGACGCGAAGTGCTCAGCCAGCTTCGCCGCGCGCACCTCGTCGGTGACGTAGGAGAGCGGGTTCCACCACCAGGTGGGCTCTTCCAGCGCGATCGACTGCGGGTCGAACACCCACACCGGGCCGGCCTCGCTGCGGACGTCTCTGGTCGCGTCCACGACGTCGCGCTTGTTCGACGTCACCAACACCGAGCCCGGCGCATCGAGGATGGCCGGCACGGCGCGAGAGGTGGTCTTGCCGGTGCGCGGACCCCAGATGTCGATGTGCATGTCCTCCCATGAGCCGTAGAGCTGCTGGCCAGCGGCGACCGTGCGGCCGATCGGCACGCCCGGCGCCCCGGTGACGCCGAGTCGTTCCGCCTTCGCGGTCACGCTCTTGCGGCTCAGGTCCTCGACGTCGCGACCGCGACCCATGTAGGAGGCGGCGCGGTCGACGCGGGAGCGGCGCCGGCGCATCCGGCGCAGCGTGAGGCCGATCAGCACGCCGAGCGCCAGGAGCAGCCCTCCCATGACGCCGAGCACCCACCAGCCAGCGGCACCGGGCCACGCGAGGTCGCCACCGAGCAGGCCGAACAGGACCGTGAACGGATCGGCGGGCACCTCAGTGCCCGTCCCGGCGAAGCGGTGCCCGAGGTGCATCGCGGCGTAGACCGAGCCGACGACGACCACCACGAGCAGGACGCCGATCCAGACCAACACCGCCTCAGCGGAGAGGCCGCCGGGATCGCGGCGGCGGTTGTTCGGGGTGCTCATGTGCTCGCTCCTTCCACGGCGCGCAGCGCGCGCCGGCCCACGCGAGACTGCTCGTGCCACAGCTTGTTGGTGTCGTTGATCGACAGCTCCGTGGCGGTGAGCTGCACGTTGACGGGGATGCCGGGGCGGCCGCCGACCTTGACGAGGAACTTGCCCCGTCCCGGCGGCTCGGCCTCGCGGCCGGTCGAGGGGTCCCACGCCGGCGGGTCCTGCCAGCCGATCAGCAGCTCTTGCTCGGCCTGGGAGAAGGGCACCGCGGCGCTCAACTGAGGCATCTCGGCCGAGGGCAGTCCGCCGCAGATGACCATGCCGGACCGCTCGACGAAGCCGCGGGCCTTCATGCGGTCCTCCTCGCTGGCCAGCGCGAGCAGGTCGCTCATCGTGTGCGAGATCATCGCCATGCCGACGCCTCGCTGCCGGTTCAGGCGCGTCAGCGCGTCGACGCGATCGACCATGCCGCGCCCGGCGCGCAGCGCCCTCCACAGCTCGTCGAGGATCACGAAGTAGTGCCGGCGCGGTTCCAGGCCCGCGTCCGCGAGGGCGTTCGCGACGTTCACCGTGCCGAAGCCCGCCGACCAGCACGCGAGCAGAGTCGCTGCCTGTAGGTCCATCTCGGAGTCGTCGATCGCGCTCACGTCGTAGACCACCGGAGCGTCACGGCGCATCGGGTTGGTGGTCTGGCGGGCGAAGGTTTCTCCGAGCCGGCCACCGCCCACCAGGCCGATGAGGGAGGCTTCCAGGTCCTCCGTGATCGCCTTGTAGCGAGCGTCGTCGCCGCGATCGAGCGCGACGGCACGCACCTCCGGCGGACCGTCCTGGATCACGCGCAGCAGATCGCCCAGGACGGGCACGCCGTGGTGGTGCTCGTCGAGGTGCTTCAACGCGCGGTCGATGATCGTCTCCTCACGATCGGTCGGCGGCGCCGACCGGAGGATCGTCAGCAGCGCCGACACCATCGTGTGCCGGCGCCCGTGAGCGTCCGCGAGGACCTGGGAGGCCTCCTTCTCGAAGCCGGCCTCGCGCAGCCGCGTCGCGGCTTCCGTCGCCTCGCCGGGGTCGAGGATGTTCAGGTAGCCCCGGCCCCGGCCGAGCGTGATGACCTGGCCGCCCAGCGCCTCGATGAGGTCGACGTAATCGGGCTTCAGATCGCCCAGCACCAGCGGCATTACGCCGTAGCCGGCGAGCCCTGTGGCCATGCGGCGCACGATCGTCGACTTGCCCAGGCCCGGCTTGCCGAGCACGAACGCCGACGGGTTCGAGATGAGCTTCGCGCGCTGGAACCAGGAGATGGGATCGCAGCAGAGCGTCGCCCCGGTGTGAATGTGACGGCCGAGGGGCACGCCGACCATCGGAGTGCCCGTGCCGATCGCGAACGGCCACATGCCGCACACCTGCACGGTCGTGCCGCGCCACTCATCGGCCTGCTGCACGTAGCTCGACGTGCCGCGGCCGCGGCCGAGCCACCCCCGCATCGGTGGCCGCTGCGGGCGCAGCTCGCGCGGCTGCTCGACCTTTGCGCTCCCACGCTTCTGACGCGATCGCTTCCCGCTCACAGCTTCTCCCTCAGCTCGGCCGGGACCTTGATGTGCTTGGGCAGCACCAGGCCGAGCGGCAGCGCCGCCGCGAACGCCGAGTCCTGCGACCCGTACACGGGACGCAGGCGCAGTCGGGCTGTCGCTGCCAGGTTGTCGATCGCCGCGCGAGCGTCGGCCTGCTTGGACAGGTCCATCACCGTGGCGGTCACGAGCATCCCGAACTGCACTAGGCCCGCCCCGGACGCCTCCTCCTGCGCCGTGGCCGACGCGGCGCGCACGGCCAGGCTGTCGCGGGCGGCTGGCTTGCTCGTCGAGGTGACCCGGAACTCAGCGGCCCGCAGGTCCGCCTCGACGATCGCGGCCGCCTTGGCGGCGTCGATCGGCCGATACAGCAGCGTCACGCGCTTACGGGCGATATCGCGGTGCGGAGCCAGGAGCCGCGCCAGCACGCCGCTCTGCACGTTGCCGCGCGGCGCCTGCGTCATCGACCAGGTGCACGAGGACCCCGAGTCGTGGCGGTAACGGTCCCAAGACGCCTGAGCTGCGGACGGGCCGACGTCGGTCCAGAACACCTCCGGTGTCTCACCCGCGGCGTGCGCCTCGTCGATGAGCACCGCGGCGGCCGGGTCGTAGGCAACCCGCACCACCTCGCACAGCTCCTGAGCCGACAACGGGTGCGCGGCGCCGGCACCGGTGGCTTGCAGGCCAGCGGTCAGGCCGGGCAGCCGGGCCGCGAGCTCGCGGCCCATTTCGTCGGGCTTGCGCTTCTTGCCGCCCGACCGCTGCGCGGCGGAGAACGTGATCGCCACGAACGCCTTCACGGTCGACGAGCCGGCCGGGTACGAGCCCACGACGTCGGCCAGCATCGCCTTCGAGAACGGCGGCGCGTCCTCGTCGACGTTGTGCTCGACCTCACGGCGCAGCCGCGTGCCCGAGTCCGGCGCGGTCTCGATCGTCACCGAGGCGGCCTCGACGCCCGGCTCGTCGCCCAGGTTCGCGAGCCAGTGGCCCCAATCGGCCACCCACACGTCGATCTGCTCCTGGTCGACCAGCGCCGCCCCATCGGGCTCCGTGCCGACCACAACGCTGTAGGAGCCCGTCGCGGGCGTGTACAGCAGCGCGAACGGGCGGCCGTAGGAGTCCTGCCATTCACTGAGGCGGGTCGGAGCTGCGAGGCCAGGGAGCTGATACGTGCCCCACAGCGCGCGGCCCAGCGGTCCCGAGCGATAGACATTCGACCCACGCGAGCGTGCGGACCACCACGCGATCCGCGCGCCGCCGCGGCTGATGACGTTCTTGCCGTGCGAGTCCTTGGTCAGGACCGCCAGCATCACCGCGCCGAGCACGGCCGCGACGATGACGGCTTCGAGCAGACCGGCGATCATCACCGTCATCACGACGGCGATCAGCCCGGCCAGGAGCAGTGCCGTGCCGATGGAGCCCAGGCCGAGGATGCCCGGTGACGTCGGCCGCCGCCAGTTGCCGTAGGTCCGAGGACCCCTGTTCGTCTCAACGGCTGCCATCAGGACCGCCCCCTTCACCTGTCGATTGCTCACCGAGACTTTGGGCCGCTCCCGCGGCCGCCTGCCCGGCCTTCTTGCCTGCTTCGAGTGCCGCCCCGGCTGCGATACCAACCGGACCAGCCGCCGCTCCTGCTGCGGCTGCGCCACCGCCGGCGGCCGCGCCGCCCGCTGCGGCGCCACCACCCGCTCCGGCTCCTGCGGCGGCCGCTCCACCGCCGCCTCCGCCGGCCGAGGCCGCGGCGGCGCCCGTGCTCGGTGTGGCACCACCGCTCGCGCTACCAGCTCCGGTGCCCCCGCCGGCCTCCCCGGCCTGCTGCGCACCGGAGGACTGCGCCTGCTGCGGTGCGTTACCGCCGCCGGTCTCACCGCCGCCCGAGGGACCGGGCGAGCCCTGAGAACCGCCCTCGCCGTCCGAGCCGGACGGGGCGGACGGCGCCGCCGAGTTGGAGGACCCCGAGCCGCTGCCGGACGCGAGGCGTCCGACCGCGGCCGCGCCGCTCGGCAGAGCCGCCAGCGCACCGACAGCCAGGGCACCGCCGGCGCCACCCGCCATCGCACCGACCATCGGCGTGACGAACCGCATCAACGCCGGCATCGCGAACAACGCGATGACCATCAGCATCAGGCCCGTGAGGACCGCGAGAAGGCCGGTCCCGTCGTCGGAGAACACGTCGGTCCCGACGAGCTGGAACGCGGCCGCGTACACGATCGCCGCTGCGGGCTTGTAGAGGATGAAGGCCACCAGCCACGCGATGCACTTCTTGAACCAGCTCTTGCCCATCTCGGTGTTGGTGAACGAGGCCGACAGCGGCAGGATGCCGGCGAGGATCACGAGCATTCCCCCACGCGCGACCATGAGCACGATCTGGAACGCGGCCGCGAGGATCGCGATCAGGCCCAGGATGATGATGAGCAGAGCACCGAGGCCGCCCGTGGCTGGGTTGGTGGTGAGCGCCAGCAACGTCAGCATGTTCTCGCCGAAGCACGCCGAGTCGGACGTCACGTCACAGCTCAGCGAGCCGTTGATGATCCACACCGAGAACGAGTCGGCAGCCGCGACGAGCAGACCGACGATCGTCACGCCAGCGCCCGCGACGACCACGAGCGTGAGCAGGCTCTTGACGGTCTCGCGACCCGGCTCAGCTCGCTGCTCCCAGGCCATCCGTGCGCCGCCGATGATGACGGATACGACCGCGGCTGCACCCATGTACCACCAGAGGCCGGACTGCAAGAAGAGCACGGCTCCGCCGGCATTGCGCGGGCCGGACGGCATCAGACCCGCCACGATCGCGCCGGCACCCGCGATGAGCACGACGGCCGAGAGCACCAGGCCCACGCGACCGACGGCAGCGATGCCCTCGCCCGCCCTCATGCGCGTAGCGATGAGGGCGCCGAGGATGAACAGCGCCAGCACTGCGATCGCCAGGCTGATCCACATCACGTAGCCCATCACCGACGTCACGTTGGCCGAGTCGGGCGCGGACGAGCCGGCGTCGATCGCGGAACTGCCGCCCGAGCCCGTGAGGTTCGGCGTGCCGATGTGCACCCACACCGTGCCCAGCGAGGCGATCGCCTTGCCGAACGCCTCCATGACGGCGTTCGCCATGTTCTCGATGGCGTTGCCGACGACCGCCTCAACGCCTTCGTTGACGTGGCAGAAGGGGTTGAAGAACGACCAGCCGGTGCACCCTTCGTCGTTCATGACCTCACGCTCCCCAGGAGATGTATCCGGCCAGATCGGGGATGTTCGCGACGTTGATCGGGGCGTTGGGATCGGTCACGGTGAGCTTCCAATCACCGCCCTCCCACACGAGGAGGTAGACCATCGAGAGGTTGACGGTCTGCCCACCTGTCGCGCCGCGCACGGCCACGTCGACGCGGGCCGTCTGCCCGTCATAGGCAAGGAGGCGGAAACCTGCCACCTCGACGCGGACGCCCTGGCCGCCGCCGGCGCCGGCGCCCTGAGACAGGACCGCATCGCGGTGCGGGCCGTCGGCTACGAAGTAGTCGAGCCACGCCCCCACCAGCTCGGAATCGCTCCCCTGGACGACCGCGTTGGCGGCTGCGAACACCGCTCCTTCGGGAGAGTGCTGGAAGCAGTACCGCACGCCGTCGCCGTTGGTCTCTCCCGGCCCGAACTCTGCCGAGGTCGGGTAGGCCGTGGTGTCCTGAAACTCCCACTCAGCGGCCGGCGCTGTCGTGAGCGTGCCTTCCAGGACTTCGCCCGGAAGGCCGCACACACTGGCGCCGCCCGCGGTCTCCGGTGGCTCGGAGGTCGGGGCGGCGCTGGTGGGCTCGGCCGACGTCGAGGGGGTCGGCGCGGGGTCGGGATCGTCTCGCGTCATGTTCACGATGGCGATGACGAGCCCGAGCACGACGATCAGCGCGATGACCACCGTGGCGGCCACGAAACCGGGTCGGGTGAACGGACTTTGCTGTTCGTTGTCCTCAGCCATGTTGGCCCTCCTGATTACGTGGTGAGGAAGCCGACGAGGGCGGCGGCAGCGGAGATGATGATGACGCCACCGAGCGCCATGCCGATCTTGCCGACGTGCTCGCCGCCCTCGCCGCGGCGCGACTGGATCGCCATGAGAGCGCCGGCGGCGAACAGGCCGAGGATGCAGACCGCCAGGGCTACCCACTTGGCCCAGCCCATGATCGAGTTGAAGCCCTCCGTGCCGGGCGGCTGGATCGGGTCGGGGTCAGGCACCTGGGCGATGACCTGCTGCGGGACGGTGGCGAGGAAGTCGCCCACCGATCCGGCGATGGTGAGGAGCGTGCTCATGGAGATTCCTTTCGGTTGACGGTGCCGGCGGCACCTGGTTCGAGGATTACGTGCAGCTCGTCGACGAGACGGCGAACGGCACGCGGTGAGTCGGCAAGCGTGGGAGTTTCGCCCAGCCGCCAAGAGTCGATCCACGGCACCGTCCAGGTGCGCGGGAGCCCGCCGCTGACGAGCTGCGCGAACTCGCGGAGCGGGCGAGGAAGGCGGCCAGGAGCATCGGAGACGATCACCAGGCCCAGAACCTCGACGTGCGGCACGATGCCCGAGGCCCACTGT
The DNA here is from genome assembly GCF_001665945.1 of Kocuria sp. ICS0012. Classification (NCBI taxonomy): domain Bacteria; kingdom Bacillati; phylum Actinomycetota; class Actinomycetes; order Micrococcales; family Micrococcaceae; genus Kocuria; species Kocuria sp. ICS0012. Next base: position 34,261 of record NZ_LZMM01000040.1, read on the forward strand.
GTCGCGGCGCTCTGCGCCGCCCGGAGGCCGCGCATGTTCGACCTCGCCGTCAGGACGACACGCGCGGGTCCCGCGCCGGGCTGCCGAGGCCATCCGTGCTCGGCGCCGCGCCACTCGGGCACGAGGGCCGCGAGACTCGACTCGCCCGCTCCGCCGTGCACGCCGAGCCACCACAGATCAGCGCGCTGCGCCTGGTCATACGTCGCGAGCTGGTCGGCGCGATCCGGGACCGGCACACCCCGCTGCGGAGCAACCGGCCCCGTCGGTTGCCGAGCCGCGCTCTCTGTCACGACCGGTGCGGCGTGCTCCGGCTCCGTCGGCCGTGAGAGCCACGGGTTGCTGCCATCTGACACGACGCGATCCCTTCCCGATAATGGTTGTACGAGTGTCCCTCTATCACATCATGGCACCGGTAGCGGAAGGAAGCAACATCATGCGGGATTTTACGGATCGTAGTCGATCCTGTCGGATCATGGCGGAATCGTCTATCATGGGGGCATGCGACCAGCGGCGTGGATGCGCGCAGTGAACGAGGCCCGGAGCACCGAAGCCCTCGATGCACTGTTCGCTGACCGCCCGGAGACGCTGAGCGTCGAGGAGGTGGCCGAGGTGCTGAACATCAGTCGGCAGAACACGTACGCCTGGCTGCGTGACGGGGTGATCCCCGGCTACAAGCTCGGCTCGACGTGGCGGGTCATCCGCGACGAGCTGAAAGAGACCATGCGCCAGGGAGCGAACGTCCCCTCGCGTCGAGGACACGAGGGGAAGGGCTGAGATGCGACGTGCGGCGATCGGGGGCGTCGCCCTGGCGGCCGCCCTCGTCCTGGTCGGTTGCACCGGTCAGGACGAGGGGCCTACCCCAACACCGACCACCACGAGCAGCCCTAGTCCCACGATGCCCGACCTCGACCAGTTCACACCACCGCCGAGCGGGCTCGTCGACGAGGACACCGGCGAGACGATCGAACCCCAGCCCGTGCCTGAATGGGACGAGGCATCGCGGGTCGCCGTCGTCGACGCGGCCGAGGCAGCCATGACGGCCTTCGCCCGCCCGGACCTCGACTACGACACCTGGTGGGCCGGCGTCGAACCGCTCCTCACACCCAAGGCGGCCGAGGACTACGCCTACGTCGACCCCGCGAACATCCCGGTCCGCGAAGTCACCGGAGAGGGCTTCATCGTCAACGACGCCAGCGCGTACGTGGCCACCGTCGAGGTCCCGACCGACGCCGGGCGCTATCAGCTCGTGCTCAACCGCAAGCACGCTGACGCCCCGTGGCTGGTCAGCCGCATCACCCCCGTGGAGGAGGTCAACTAGTCATGCCCGATCGGAAGTCAGGCGTCCTCGTCGTCGCCGCGCTCGTGCCCGCCCTGGTCCTGGGCCTCGTGCTCAGCCTGATCCTGCTGGGCGGCGACGACAGCGACGACCTGTGCCTGCCCGGCTCGCAGCAGCCGGGCATCACGATCGACCCTGACTCCGTTCCTGACACGCCGATCGCCGGCTACGACCACGAGCAGCTCGTCAACGCCGCCTGGATCATGCAGGCCGCGAACGCGCTCGGCCTGTCCGCACGTGACCAGACGATCGGCGTCATGACCGCCATGGGCGAGTCCAGCCTGCGCGTCATCGACTACGGCGACGCGGTGGGACCTGACTCCCGCGGGCTGTTCCAGCAGCGCGACAACGGCGCCTGGGGCTCGTACGCCGACCGGATGGACCCGTTCATCAGCAGCACCAACTTCTTCAACGCGATGATCGCCAACGTCCCTGATCGGGACACGTTGGAGCCGACGATCGTCGCGCACAGGGTCCAGCGGAACGCCGACCCCTACCACTACACGCGCTACTGGCCCGCGGCCGTCCAGGTCGTCGAAGGGCTCAGCGGCGTCCAGGGCATCGCGACCGGCGAGCAGCCGGTCACGTCCTCGCAGTACTCGCTCGGAGACGTCCGGCCGCAAACCGCGATCGTCGCCAACACCGTCGGCCCCATGTTCGGCATCGTCACCGTCGGCGGTTACCGCGAGTCCGCCCGCGACCCCGGCGGGCACCCGAGCGGCCTCGCGCTCGACTTCATGACCAACGACATTGCCGACGGCCAGGCCACCGGCGACCGCCTGGCGCAGTACCTCATCGACAACGCCGACCAGCTCGGCGTCGACTACATCATCTGGTGGCAGCAAATCTGGTCCGCCGACCGCGCCGACGAGGGCTGGCGCGCGATGGAGGACCGCGGCTCCGACACCGAGAACCACTTCGATCACGTTCACCTGAACATCAAGCCCGACGCCGGCGGCGTGGTCACGCCTGGCTGCGAGTCGACGACGCCCGGCCAGGTCAGCGCCGAAGGTTGGGCACAGCCGGCAGCCGGGCCGATCACCTCTCGGTTCGGCATGCGCACCGATCCCGTGACCGGATCGTTCACCCGGCTCCACGCCGGCGTCGACTTCGGTGGTGGCGGCGACGGCGGCCCCATCTGGGCCGCGCAGGACGGCGTTGTGATCGACGTCTACACCGACTCCAACGGCGGCTGGACGATCGACGTCGACCACGGCGGCGGCGTCATGACCCGCTACAAGCACATGTGGGCCAGCGGCGTGCTCGTCAGCGCCGGCGATCGCGTCACGGCTGGCCAGCAGATCGGCCGAGTCGGCTCGTCCGGCTGGTCGACCGGCCCTCACCTCCACTTCGAGGTGCACGTCAACGGCTCCCCCGTAGACCCCGAACAGTTCATGTCCGAGGTCGGAATCACGCTCGGATAGGCAGGAGAAACCATGAGCACCACCACCGAAGCGGCCACCTGGCCGCGCGTCGAAGCCACGCTGCACGAGGACGGCACCGCAGAGGTGTCGATCGGCGGCAGCGTGCAGACCATCAACGCGCAGAACGTCGACGAGGCGCGGCCCCAGGTCGTCGCCCTCATCGCCCAGCGCGCCGCCCAGCTCGGCCGGCCGCTGCGCGCTCTCACCCGCGACCCCGAGGGTGAGTGGCCCATCATCATCCACGGTGACGGCACCGTGGCCGAGGACGCCGGCGCCGCCGCGCGGCCGCCGGCGCCCGCCGAGCCCCCAGCGATCGCACGGACGGAGCCGAGCCCTCCCCCGGCACCCGCGCACGAGCTGACCGTTGCTCCGATCGAGCCTCTGGCTCCGGAGCCCGTAAGCCAGCCCGTGGCCACGGAGCCCGCGGCGGAGACGAGCGGTCATAGCCGCGGATGGGTCCGCTCGGCCGCCGAGCAGGCCGAGGAGCTGTCACACCTCAGCACCCCGTACCCCACGCGCCGGGAGCGGCGTCAGTCGTTCCTCACCCAGGAGCAGGCCGAGGAGCCTGCCGCCCAGGGATGGCGCGGCATCCTGACTCGCGCCGGTCTCCGGCTTAGCCCGAGCCCGGCCGAGCGCGCCGAGCGGGCCGACATTGCGGCCGTCTCCCAGCACTGGCCCGGCCCTCGCACGATCGCGATCGTCAACTCCAAGGGCGGCGCCGGCAAGACGCCCAGCACGGTCCTGCTCGCCGCCGTGTTCGCGCGCTACGGCGGAGCCGGCGTCCTGACCTGGGACAACAACCAGACGCGCGGGACCCTGGGCTGGCGGACCGAGCAGGGGCCGCACGACGCGACCCTCCTCGAGTTGCTGCCCCAGGTCGAGCGGCTGCTGAGCCCGAGCGCCCAGGCCGCCGACCTGGCCCGGTTCGTTCACCACCAGACCCGCGACCGGTTCGACGTGCTGCGCAGCAAGCCGACCGCGCTGGCTCACGAGCAGCGCGTCGAGCCCGAGGACGTCGACGCCATCCACGCCGTCGCCAGCAAGTACTACCGCCTGGTGTTCATCGACAGCGGCAACGACGAGTCCGACCCCATGTGGCTGCGGATGATCGACCGCACCGACCAGCTCGTGGTGGCCACCACCACCCGCGACGACCACGCCGAGGCCGGCGCGCTCCTGCTCGAAGCGCTCTCGGACCGCGACGAGCGCTCGGCGCACCTGGCCGAGCAGGCCGTCGTCGTGGTCACGCAGGCCGACTCCAAGGCCCCGCCGGCCGACGTCGCCCGTGTGGCCGACGGCTACCGGGTGATCGCGCGTGAGGCCGTCACGGTGCCCTTCGACCCCGCGATGGTCGACGGCCTCCTGCGGTACGGCTCGCTGCGTCCAGGGACACAGCGCGCCTGGCTGGCCGCCGCCGCGGCGGTCGCCCGCGGCCTATGAACGCCACGCAGGCCTTCCGCAACGCCGAGCGCGTCGCGGACTGGCCGCGGATCAGCGCCACCGTACGAGCCGACGGCACGGGCAGCCTCACGATCAACGGCACCGAGCGCACCTGTGCGGCCAGCGGCGTCAACGAGCTGCGCACGGGCATGATCGCCCGGTGCGTGGCGATCGCCAACCGACTGCACCGACCCGTGCGCGTCACGGTGACCGAGGTCGCTCAGACGTGGACGCTCGCCGTCCGCCCCGAGGGGATCGTCCAGGCAGTCACCGACGCCGGGCTCATCCCGCCGGCAGACGGGCTCAGCGTCCACGAGGGCCGCTGCCGGCGCTGCCGGCGGCTACAGGCCGTCACGTCGACCACATGCCCTCAGTGCGGCATCGAGGAGCCGCACCGCGTCGAGGCAGACCCGATCGCCGCCGAGGCCATCGTGCCCGACGCCTCCGCCGTCGACGAGCTGGACCTGACCCGCGCCCGGCCGGCGCCGATGACGCCCCAGCCGCGCGCCACGCTGCGACTGACGTTCAGCTCGCAGGGCGCGGTCGACGTCGCAGAGAACGTCGCGGTCGGCCGAAACCCCGAGGCCGTCGGCGGCCGCCGGCCTATCCAGGTCCGCAGCCCACAGCGGATGCTCTCGCGCACCCATGTGCTCGTCGACGTCGACGAGCACGGGCGCATCCTCGTCACCGACCACGGCAGCGGCAACGGCACCGAGTCTCAGACCAACCCGCCGCGCCTGTTCGAGGCACACGTGCCCTACGTCCTCGCGCCCGGCACCACGCTCCGTCTTGGAGACGTCATCTGCCGCATCGACCTGGTATGAACTCCCCGCGTGTCGCTGTCCTAGACCTAGGACATTCCGCGTAGGGTAGGTGTCATGTCCAGCTCGATTCGGCGCAAGCGCGGCACCCCCACTGTTGGGGTGCAGGTTGACATTGCCCCGGACGTGAAGGCGCTGATCGACCGCTACATGCGAGCCGCGGACGTGCCGCAGTGGGCGATCATCGAGGCGGCGATCCGGGCCGGCAAGCCCGGCCCCGACGGGATTCCCGAAGGCTGGGACCTGCCGACGCAGCCGCGCCTCGACCTGGACCCGAGCGCAGGAGGTGAGCCCGTGCGGCGCGCCGGATAAAAGCGTGACCCCCGCCCTTGGCCGGGCGGGGGTCCGAAGCTTGCGCCCTTGATCTGACTCGTTTGGCGACGGGCGTCCAGATCGAGAGGCGATGTGTGGAACCGGCTGGCTAGGCCGGGACCTTGTTGTACCTACCAGGTGGCACCGGGAGGTGAGTTCATCATAGCAAGACCCGCAGACAGAGGCACCCCTAGCGTGCCCGGCGCGCCGTGGCGGCTCACCGCGGCGCTGAGCCCGCGCCCCGTCGTGCGCGTCGCGGGCGTGGACGCCTACGGGCACGCCCTGAACGCCTACAGCGGCCACCGCCGCGTCGATGGCGAGGAGCCCGGCCAGCCGTGGGCGGTCTACCTCGCCGGCGCCGATCGGCGGTTCCGCCTGCTGTGCTTCGACCTCGACGCCAAGACCGCCGGCCGCGCCGCGGCCGCGGCGCGTGACGCCGACGTGCTGTGCGGCCTCCTGCACGACGTCGGCCTCGACGCCGTGGTGTGTGAGTCCGGCCCCACGGGCGGCCGCCACGTCTGGACCGCCCTCGCGGAGAGCGTCGACGCGGAGACCGTGGCCACGCTCGCGCGCCTAGCGCGCCACGTGTGCCCCTCCCTCGACCTCTCCCCGCTCAGCAACGCTGTCACCGGCTGTGTGCGGCCACCAGGTGCCCCACACCGCGCCGGCGGCCGCTCCACCGTGCTCTCAGGCGCGCTGGACGCGCTCACGAACCCCACCGGCACCGCCGAGCAGGTGCGCAGGCTCGTCGAGGCCCTGGCGCAGCTCGTCGACGACGCCGAGCCCGCCCATGACCTCGACCCACACCGTCCGCTCCCCCTCGACGAGCACGCACGGCTCTACCTGCCCGGCCCGCGCCGTGAGCTGCCGGCCGTCTCGGCCGCCGCCCTGCGCGAGGACGCCGCCTCCGGCGACGCCTCAGCCGTGCTGTGGCGCGTCCTGATCGGCGCAGCCGCCGCACGGTGGCATCACGCCGACGTCGCCGCGCTCGTCGAGGACTCCCCCGGCCTAGAGCACGTGCGCACCTACCGCGACCGCGGCGACCGCCGGCCGCGCAGCCGCGTTGACGCGGCGCGCGTGCTGCGCAGGCAGTGGGACAAGGCCGTCAAGCATGTAGCCAGCGCGCCCCGCCAGATCGGGGACGATCCGACGTTCGACGCACGGGCCGACGCGATCGCCGCGCACGTGCGCGGCGTGCAGGCCCGCGCCGACGCCAGCGCCGGCCGCTGGACCACCGGAGGCGGCCCAGCCGACCGCCGGGTGCTCGACGTCCTGTGCATCCTCGCGCTACAGGCCCTCAGCGGCGCTGTGGAGGCCGATACCCGCCGTCTGGCACTCCTGGCAGGGGTCGGCCGTGAAACGGCCCGCACGGCCCTCCTACGCCTCTCAGCGGACGGATGGATCGCCCAGGCCCAGGAGGCTGCCGGCCCGCACGGCGCGCACTGGACGATCAGCCCCGACCCGGTTATCCACACTCCTGCCGATACAGGTCGGTCACAAGCGGACCCGCGCCCCGCAGGGGCCGGGGCCGCCGAACGCTCCGCCCTCCTCGCCACGCTCACCACGCGCGCGGGTGACGCCACGCACGACCTGTTTACGCTGGGACCGGGGCTCGGACACCACGCTGGGAACACCTACGCCCGGACCACCACCGAACCCCAGGACCTCGACGAACTGGCAGCTCTGACGGGAGACTCCCCCGAAAGCACCGCCCGGACCCTCGACCGGCTCGTATCGGCCGGCGTGCTCGTGCGATCGCGCCAGGGCTGGCGTCGACACCGCACCGACCACCGCACCGCGGCCGCGCGCCGTCTCGACGTCGACGGCCGCCTCGACGAGCGAGCCCGGCGCTACCGGATCGAGCGCGAGCTGTGGGCCTGGTGGCAGGCTGAGGAGGCGTGGATGCGAGCACCCCGGCGACCCGGCGCCAAGCACCGACCCGGCCGCGGGCAGCTCGCCCTGCTGCCCGATGCTGGCACCCACGCCTACGGCCCGCACCCACGTCGAGCCGACGGCCGTCTCGACTGGCACGAGGCCCGACGCATCGTCGAGCAGGAGCGCCAGGGCCAGGCGCACCGTCGCCGCGTCGACGAGCCCGACCCCTGGTCGGCCGAGCGCATCGCATAGCCCGCCACGGCGTCGAGCTGCACCACAAGGACTCCCCCGCCCCCAATGGGCACAGCCCGGCGATCGCCGGGGCCGGCCTGCACACAGTGGGGACGGCAGAGCCGGACGCAGATCGAGCCTGGCGCTCGACAGGGGCGAGAGCTGCGCCCTCGCGCTCCGCGAGCGGCCCTGCGGGCCGTGACCGACGGCCGCTGCGCGGCCGACAGCATCGCGCCTACGGCGCTCGTTTTCTCGCCGTGAAGCCTTCGGCAGCATACGGTCGGCCGACCTCCGCGCAAGAGCTTTCGCGGCATATCCTCCCTCGCTGCGCTCAGTCCGGTATTCCACGGTCTCTTGCACTCCGGCCGGCTCTCCCTAGCGGCACATTCGTGCCTTCACGGCAAGAAAACGTGGAGGGGGAAGCAACAGCCACCCGGACCCCGAGGAGCCCGTCACCATGAGCACCACGACCGCGCCAGCCGTCCTCATCTGCACCAGCAGCACCGACGGCGAGCCCGTGTGGTGGGTCGAGTGCTCGTGCGGATGGAGCCACCCCGAGCGCAGCACCCAGGAGGACACCGCCCGGATGCTCGACCAGTGGCGCCAGCACCACGGTCAGGACCACCCCGGCGCGGCCCTCGTCGAGCCGAGCCCGGCCACGCTGACGCCCTACCAGGTGTGCCCCTACTGCGACGCGACCGACGAGACGTGCCCCGCCGCCAAGACCGAGCGCGCGTGCTGCGAGTGCACGCACCCCGGCATCGAGCACTGACAACAACCCTAATAGTACTATTACCGTTACCGGAGGTAGAGAGATGGCCCGCAAGATCAAGACCACGAAGAGCCCCGAGGAGCGTCGCGCCGAGGCCGAGGGCCTGCACGCCACGATCGCGGAGCAGGTCGAGGAGCTGCGCAGCTCGGAAGCCTGGACCCGGTTCCTGACGTTCGCCCAGGCGTTCCACCGCTACAGCATCAACAACCTGTTGCTGATCCTCGCGCAGAAGCCCGAGGCGACCCACGTCGCCGGCTACCGCACGTGGCAGAAGCTCGGCCGCCAGGTGCGCAAGGGAGAGCGCGGAATCCGCATCTTCGGCGGCCGCGACGTGCGCGAGACCGTCGAGGACGAGCAGACCGGCGAGGAGAAGGAACAGCGACGGGTGAGGTTCTTCCCCGTGTCCGTGTTCGACATGGCCCAGACCGACCCCATCGACCCCGAGGCCGACGACCCGAGCACGCTCGCCCACCGCCTGCGCGGAGACGACCCGCTCGGCATCCTCGCCGCCGTCACGGACTACCTCACCGGCCAGGGCTGGACCGTCGAGCGCGAAGCGATCCCCGGCGAGACCAACGGCTACACCACCACCGACGGGACCCGGCGCGTCGTCGTCGACGCCGACCTCTCCCCCGCCCAAGCCGCCAAGACCGCCCTGCACGAGGCTGCCCACGTCATCCTGCACGCCGAGCAGGACCCGGCCGAGTACGTCGAGCACCGCGGCGTCAAGGAGACCGAGGCCGAATCGGTGGCGTACGTCGTCGCGGGCATCCTGGGCCTGGACACCAGCGCCTACAGCGTCGGCTACGTCGCCGGATGGAGCAACGGCGAGGCCGAGACCATCAAGGCCACCGCGGCGAACGTGCTGCGGGCCGCCCACGCACTGGCCGACGCGATCACCGAGCCCGCCGAGGAGAGCGACGCCGCCTAATACAATAGTACTATTACCGTTACCGCACGGTGACGGTAATAGTACTATTGGGGCTAATAGAGTTGGGAGGTGTCGACAGTGGCCCGAGCGAGTGTCTGGCGACGCCGTGGCGCCCCGGCGGGCGGCGGGGGGGGGTCCCACCCCTCGCGCACCCCGAGGCTCGCGCGCGACGGAGCGCCCGCGAGCACCAACGGACGACGGCCTACGGCCGCCGGCTGCACGAGCTGTTTTGTGTTCGTTCCTGGCGCTCCATCATGGCCGCCGCGCCCTGCGCGCAAGCGGCTGCGCCGCCGGCTCCGCCGAGAACTTCGGCACGCGGTCGCTGCGCTCCCTTATTTCGCGCCGAACTTCTCTCCCCCACCGCCCTGCGGGTTGCACTCCGGCCGCTCACGGCGGCCCATGCTCCGCTATCAGGAACGAACCCAAAAAATGAGCGATGGGAGGATGCCGAGATGCTGACCGTGACCGTCTACAGCACCGGGCCGAGCTGCATGCGCTGCACGCTGACCAAGAAGGCCCTGGCGAAGGAGGGAGTGCCGTTCGTCGAGGTCGACGTGCGGGAGAACGACGACGCGCGCGCCTACATCACCGAGGACCTGGGCTACAGCGAGGCCCCGGTGTGCATCGTCGAGGACGGCACCGGCGAGGACCACTGGTCCGGCTTCCGCCCCGACAACATCAAGCGCGTGGCAGGCGCCTCCGCTTGACCTACTGCAACGGTAATAGTACTATTAGGGGTAACAGGGTTAGAGAGGATGAGGGCATGAACACGAGGCTGACGCCGTACGACGACGGCACCCGGCTGGAGCCCCACGTGTGGGTCCGAGGCGACGTGGCCACCCCTGGCGGCCTACCGAGGCGCACGGAGGAGGGCGACTACGGCCGGGTGGACTTCGACGACGAGGAGGGCCGGACGGTCCTCACGCTGTACGTCGAGCGCACGACCGAGGGCTACACGCTGCACGTGGAGAACCTGAGCGACCCGCTGCGCATCGAGGTCGACCGCGACGAGGCAACGGAGGTGGTGCGCAAGTAGACCCTAGCAACCCTATTCCCCCCAACAGTACTATTAGAGTTACAACACCAACCAGGAGGAACCATGAGCTACATCACCCGCACCGGCAACCTGACCGAGACCCCCACGCTGCGGACCGGCGAGAACGGCCCCTACACCTACGCCCGAGTCGCCGTGAGCGACCGCATCCGCCAGGAGGACGGCTCCTACGACGACGGCCCGACGGTGTTCTACGACGTCGCCGTGGGCGGCAGCCAGGCGACCAACCTCGTCGAGGCGGCCGAGCGAAGCGGCAACATCCGCATCACGTTCTCCGGCCGGTACCGGGTCACGGAGTTCCGCGGCGAGCAGGGCACGCGCATCCAGCACGAGGTGCGCGCCGACGAGGTGAGCGTCAGCCTGCGCGGCCAGAGCGTCACCGTCGAGCGCACCGGTCGCAGCGACGAGCGCGAGACCGACACCTACTGACCGCGACCAGGGGTGGGGCGCCTGCGCGAGCGCGGCGCCGCACCCCTAACAGTACTATTAGCCCTATTGGAGGTATTACCGTGACAGCTCGAATCATCGCCCTCTGCAACCAGAAGGGCGGCGTCGGTAAGTCGACGACGACGTTCCACCTGGCCCGTTCCGCCGTGCTGCGGGGACAGCGCGTGCTCGTGGTCGACAACGACCCGCAAGGCAACCTCACGGCCGTGGCGGCCGCCGAGACCGTCGAGGAGGACCAGGCAGGACTTGCGGACGCTCTCAGCTCACGAGCACCCGAGACGATCCGCGACGTGATCGTGCGAGGCGTGTGGCCCGGCCTCGACGTGGTGCCCACGTCCGGCGTCACGCTCGGCTACGTGCGCGACGAGCTCGTGATCGCCGGAGCGGGCCGAGAGGGCCGCCTGCGCGAGGCACTGGCGACCGTCGCAGACGACTACGACCTGATCCTCATCGACTGCGCGCCGAGCCTGGACCAGCTCACGATCAACGGCCTGACGGCCGCGGGGTCGATCGTCGTCGTGACGCACTCGAAGCTGTTCAGCGCCAACGGCCTGGCGCAGCTCCTCGACACGATCGACAGCGTGAGGCAGCACTACAACCCCACGCTGACCGTGGCCGGCGTGATCGTGAACCAGCACGAGGATCAGACCGTCAGCGGCCGCACCTGGCTCGACGAGCTGCACACCGCGGCCGAGAACCGCGGCCTGACGGTCCTGAGCCCGCCGATCCCCAAGCGTGTCGTCATCAGCGACGCCCTTGAAGCGGCGAACGGCCTCGACGAGTGGGGGAGTGCCGAGGCGACCGCGCTCGGCGCCATCTACGCCGACCACCTGACCGCGATCGAAGGAGCTGCATCATGACCCGTCCCACACCGCGCAAGTCGAGCCTGGCCGGGTCGAGCCCCATCACCTCACCGCCAGCGGAGCCAGCGGCCGTCGACGCCACGGGCTGGACGAGGGAGCAGCACGAGGAGGCGGACCAGGCCGAGCAGATGCGCGAGATGCGCGCAGCCGAGGCCGAGGCCGAGCAGGCCGCCCAGCGGCCGCAGCCCAAGAGGAAGTACCCGGCCAAGGTGTCGTTCTACCAGGAGCGCGCCGACACCGACCGCATCCGCGGGGCGATCCTGCACACGATGGCCACCGAGGGCTCACGCTCGCTGTCGCAGTTCATCAACCAGGCCGTCATGGCCGAGGTCGAGCGACTAGAGCGCAAGTACAACGGCGGGCAGCCGTTCCCGGCCGTAGGAGCCCGCGAGCTGCCCCAGGGCCGCCCGATGGGGGAGTAGACCCATGAAAGCCCGAGCGATCGCCGCAGCGGCCCTCACGGCCGCCCTGGCGGCGTGCTCGACCACATCGCCCACCACCGCCACCGTGCAGGTCGGTGACGCGCTGACGTTCAGCGTCGAGGTGGCCGACACCGAACAGACCCAACGAGACGGCCTCAGCGGCCGCAGCTCGCTGTCGGAGGGCACCGGGATGCTGTTCCCGTTCGAGGAGCGCCAGGAGCACCAGGTGTGGATGGCCGGAATGGAGATCTCGATCGACGTCGCCTGGATCGTCGACGACCAGGTGCTCGCCACCGACACGCTCGACCCGTGCACCCTCACCGACCAGAGCCAATGCCCACGGTGGACCTCACCAGCGCCCGTCGACGCGCTGCTCGAAGTCCCAGCCGGTGCGCTCGACGGCATCGAGCCCGGCACCCACGTCACCATCCGAGAGGACCAACCATGACCACAACCCTGATCGAGACGGCCGTACCCGAGCCCGATCCGATCGCTGAGGCGATCGCCGCCCTGACCGCCGCCGCGCGCCGAGAGCGGACCATCGGCGCCGGCACACCGAACGAGCACACCGAGCCCGTCGACTTCGGAGAGATTGCCTGCCACGTCATCACCGCCGTGGCGGCGAACGTTGGAGGCGTCGAGGTCCTGCTGTCGGGCCGCCCCGGATCGTGGGAAGCCGACTACGTGCGACAAATCGTCCAGAGCACTGCCGGCGACGACGACACCGAGCTGCTGCGCTACCGCACCGAGCCGGTGCGCATCGAGGTCGACGTCGAGGACGTGTTCTACGACTTCGGCCTGACCGACCTGTACGAGCGCGACGTCGACGAGCTGGCCAGCCGCTCGGCGGCGGCCGACGATGCCCTGTTCGAGGCGTACGTGACGGCCGAGGAGCGAGCCCGGATCGAGGAGATTCGCGCTGCGACGACGAACGTGATCGGAACCGACGACGAGGCGCTGTTCGAGCGCTCGAAGCCGCTCATGGAGGAGGCGCAAGCGATCGTCGAGGCGATCGCTCAGCGCGCCGTGGCGGCCGACGATCCGCTGGCGGCCGCGCTGACGGCCGCCGAGACCGCCGAGGAGACGGCACGCGAGCTGTGGGAGCAGGACCAGGCCGCCTACCGCGAGGCGTACGCGGCCGCGATCCGCCAGGCCCTCACCGACCGCGGCCTCACGGTCGAGGTCGAGGTCGTCGAGCCCAGCGGCGGCGCCGAACTGGGCGAGTGGGACCCGCTCGTCGACGAGCTGCACGAGCACGCGCGCAAGAACGCTCCGCTGCCCATGACCGGGGCCGCTCCCGACTGGACCAACGGCACCCCCGCCGACGCGCTGCACCGCGCCGGCCTGACCTACGTTACGCGAGCCCAGGCAGTGGCGCGATGACCACCCTCGACCTGTACCACCGCACCAGCGAGGAAGCCGCTCGCGCGATCGTGGCCACCGGCCGCTTCCTCACCCGCGAGAACACGCCGGAGGCGTACGTCTCGACCCACATTGACGGCGAGGCCGCCGGCTACGGAGCAGCCGTCGTGCACGTGCGCGTCGACGAGGCCGACGCGCAGCTCGAAGACGAGTTCCCCAACGGTGAGCTGCACTACCGGCTCTGTTGCAAAAATCGTGAAGCTTGAGCATGCTTGGCGGAGATTGGACGGACGGAACGATGACGGATTTCAAGTGGCGCCATTTCCAGGGTGATGTGATCCTGTGGGCGGTGCGCTGGTATTGTCGCTATCCGATCAGCTATCGCGACCTTGAGGAAATGCTGGCGGAACGCGGCATTTCGGTCGACCATACGACGATCTATCGCTGGGTCCAGTGCTACGCCCCGGAGATGGAGAAGCGGCTGCGCTGGTTCTGGCGGCGTGGCTTTGATCCGAGCTGGCGCCTGGATGAAACCTACGTCAAGGTGCGGGGCAAGTGGACCTACCTGTACCGGGCAGTCGACAAGCGGGGCGACACGATCGATTTCTACCTGTCGCCGACCCGCAGCGCCAAGGCAGCGAAGCGGTTCCTGGGCAAGGCCCTGCGAGGCCTGAAGCACTGGGAAAAGCCTGCCACGCTCAATACCGACAAAGCGCCGAGCTATGGTGCAGCGATCACCGAATTGAAGCGCGAAGGAAAGCTGGACCGGGAGACGGCCCACCGGCAGGTGAAGTATCTCAATAACGTGATCGAGGCCGATCACGGAAAGCTCAAGATACTGATCAAGCCGGTGCGCGGTTTCAAATCGATCCCCACGGCCTATGCCACGATCAAGGGATTCGAAGTCATGCGAGCCCTGCGCAAAGGACAGGCTCGCCCCTGGTGCCTGCAGCCCGGCATCAGGGGCGAGGTGCGCCTTGTGGAGAGAGCTTTTGGCATTGGGCCCTCGGCGCTGACGGAGGCCATGGGCATGCTCAACCACCATTTCGCAGCAGCCGCCTGATCGGCGCAGAGCGACAGCCTACCTCTGACTGCCGCCAATCTTTGCAACAGAGCCCATGTGATGGCGACGCACGACACCGCTCCGTGGATCGGTCGAATGCGTGTGCTGCGCAAAAACCCAGAACCACGGCCAGGAATGCCCGGCGCGCGGATACTTCCGCTCAAGGGCGTCGGGAAGCGCAACGCCGCTGCGGCCCTCGGCCTGGTCCTTCAGCCACCATGCCCGTGCACGCGACAGCTGCTCGCGCAGGCTGGGTGCCAAGCTCTCGGGTAACATCAAGGCCCGATCCTTGGAGCCCTTGCCCTCCCGCACGATGATCGTGCCGTGATCGAAATCCAGATCCTTGACCCGCAGTTGCAAACCCTCACTGATCCGCATGCCCGTTCCATACAGAAGCTGGGCGAACAAACGATGCTCGCCTTCCAGAAAACCGAGGATGCGAACCACTTCATCCGGGGTCAGCACCACCGGCAAGCGCCGCGACGGCCGAGGTCTTCCGATCTCCTGAAGCCAGGGCAGATCCGTGCACAGCACCTTGCCGTAGAAGAACAGCAAGGCCGCCAATGCCTGACGATGCGTGGAGACCGAAACCTTGCGCTCGTTCGCCAGCCAGGACAGAAATGCCTCGACTTCGCTGCTGCCCAAGGTTGCCGGGTGACGCACACCGTGGAAACGGATGAAGGCACGAACCCAGTGGACATAAGCCTGTTCGGTTCGTAAGCTATAATGCAAGTAGCGTATGCGCTCACGCAACTGGTCCAGAACCTTGACCGAACGCAGCGGTGGTAACGGCGCAGTGGCGGTTTTCATGGCTTGTTATGACTGTTTTTTTGTACAGTCTATGCCTCGGGCATCCAAGCAGCAAGCGCGTTACGCCGTGGGTCGATGTTTGATGTTATGGAGCAGCAACGATGTTACGCAGCAGGGTGACGGTGTTCGGCATTCTGAATCTCACCGAGGACTCCTTCTTCGATGAGAGCCGGCGGCTAGACCCCGCCGGCGCTGTCACCGCGGCGATCGAAATGCTGCGAGTCGGATCAGACGTCGTGGATGTCGGACCGGCCGCCAGCCATCCGGACGCGAGGCCTGTATCGCCGGCCGATGAGATCAGACGTATTGCGCCGCTCTTAGACGCCCTGTCCGATCAGATGCACCGTGTTTCAATCGACAGCTTCCAACCGGAAACCCAGCGCTATGCGCTCAAGCGCGGCGTGGGCTACCTGAACGATATCCAAGGATTTCCTGACCCTGCGCTCTATCCCGATATTGCTGAGGCGGACTGCAGGCTGGTGGTTATGCACTCAGCGCAGCGGGATGGCATCGCCACCCGCACCGGTCACCTTCGACCCGAAGACGCGCTCGACGAGATTGTGCGGTTCTTCGAGGCGCGGGTTTCCGCCTTGCGACGGAGCGGGGTCGCTGCCGACCGGCTCATCCTCGATCCGGGGATGGGATTTTTCTTGAGCCCCGCACCGGAAACATCGCTGCACGTGCTGTCGAACCTTCAAAAGCTGAAGTCGGCGTTGGGGCTTCCGCTATTGGTCTCGGTGTCGCGGAAATCCTTCTTGGGCGCCACCGTTGGCCTTCCTGTAAAGGATCTGGGTCCAGCGAGCCTTGCGGCGGAACTTCACGCGATCGGCAATGGCGCTGACTACGTCCGCACCCACGCGCCTGGAGATCTGCGAAGCGCAATCACCTTCTCGGAAACCCTCGCGAAATTTCGCAGTCGCGACGCCAGAGACCGAGGGTTAGATCATGCCTAGCTGTATGAGGCCAGCACGTTGTTGACGAGTGTCGGCGTCGCCACTGCGGGTGGTTGTCCGTCGTGTGCGCCGTGCGGTCGGTGGTAGTTGTAGTGCCGGTTCCAGACTTCGAGTGCCGCGGCGCGTTCCTGTTCTGAGCGCCAGGTGCGTGCGTAGAGGAACTCTTCGGCGAGGATGCGGTTGTAGCGCTCGACTTTGCCGTTATGCTTCGGCGTGTAGGGCGTGATGCGTTGGTGCCGGCTCTCGCCCATCGCCGCGGCAAATGCGTATGCTCGGTAGCAGGAGCCGTTGTCGGTCACGATGCGCTCAATCTGTGTGATGCCATGCGCGGCGAACCATGCTCTCGCGCGTTCGAGGAACTCAACTGCGGTCGCCGCTTTCTCGTCAGGCAACGCTTCCGTATAGGCGAGCCGGGAGTATCCGTCGATCGCGGAGTGGAGAGACACGTAGCCCGTTTTCCCGCCTCGCTTCTTCGTCCGCGCCACCTTCTTTGCTTCGATGCTGCCCTTGCCATGCACGCGCCAGCCGCCGCCGTCCGGAATGCGCCCGGTCTTCTTGACGTCGACGTGCACCATGTGGCCGGGGCGCTCAGCCACTATCTTCCGTGGTTCCCGGTTCGTTGCGCCGGTCGGGTCGATCATCATCCGGCGATTCAGCCCGAGGTGTGCGAGTAGGCGCGTGACCGTACGGCGGCTGATACTCCTACCACCCTGTTCCAACTCGAAAGCGATTCGCGAAGCAGACCATTTGTGGTGACGTCGCATGGTTTCGATCATCACCACGACATCGGTCCGCGTTGCCGTTGGCTGGCGGTTTGGAGTAGAGGCTCGATCGTGCAAGCCAAGTTCACCGAATCGGCGATAGCGTCCGACCCATTTGGACGCGGTGGCTCGAGAGATGCCCATCTCGGCGGCGACATGCGCGAGGGGTCGAGTCCGGCAACGCTCGACGAGTCGGCGACGACCTTCGACCGTCAAAGGCGCGTTTGCGTGGGTCACTCGACCACTTCGCTCTCGGCGGGTGCGATCAGCCGAAGAAGGGGAACGGCGAGTAGCAATGCCGCTGCGGTCGCGATGACGGCCACCCAAACGGGTCCGAGCGCGCCGGGCATCACGCTGAGTGCGGCAGCGGCAAGCACGGGACCGACTGCTGCGCCCACGTTGAGTGCCGCGGTCGCGTACGAGCCCGACATGGTGGGCGCACCCGCCGCCGCATAGAGCACTCGCGTAATTAGCGTGCTCCCGACAGCGAACCCCAACGCACCCTGAGCGAAAACGAGCCCGAGCAGGGCAACGGGGTTCGTCGCGAAGAGGGCAAACGCGACCCACCCGAGCACAAGAACGCTTCCACCGCCCACGATGACGATTCGAGGTCGGGAATCCGAGAGCCGTCCCGCAACAGTGACACCGATGAAGGAACCGACGCCGAAGAGCACAAGCGCCACCGACACCCACCACTGGCTCAGGCCGGCGGTATCCGTAACGATCGGCGCAAGGAAGGTCAGCGTCGCGAAGGTGCCGGCATTCACCAGGGCAGCCAGCATCATCGTCAGAACGAGCCGCGGAGAGGCAAGCTGCGCCAGCTCCACCCGCAGCGAGGTCGAGGACGACTTTTCCCTTGCCGAGCCGTGAGCTTGATTGGTGAAGCCCGTGGCGATGCCGATCGCAGCGGGGACGCAGAGTAGAGCGATCGCCCAGAACGTCGACTGCCAACCGAGTGCCGCACCAAGTAGAGCACCCGCTGGGACGCCGGCGACGGTTGCGACGGTGGTACCCGCCATCAGAATCGCCACGGCCCGACCTTTGGCGTCGGGTTCCACGAGTTTCGTCGCCGCACCCAGCGCGACTGCCAAGAAGCCTGCATTGACAATCGCGGCGATCACGCGCGTGATGAACAGAACAGTAAAATCCGGCGTGAGTGCCCCGACGACATGTGCCGCCGCGAATACAATCACGCAACCCAAGAGTGTCGCTTTCACGGGGAGGCGACGAGTGAGCGCGGCCATCGCAGGTGCGCCGATCACCATCCCCACGGCGAACGCCGATGTCAGGAGACCAGCAGTCCCCGTGGAAACGCCGAAGTATGTGGCGATATCGGGCACGAGGCCGGCGAGCATGAACTCGGAAGTACCCATGGCGAATACCACCAGGGCAAGAAGATAGAGAGCGAAAGGCATTGAGATAGCTCCGAAGCGAGAGTACGAACAAGAGAACGTCTCGTCACCACGGTCAGCACCCAAAGGACACCCGAATGTCGTGCTGCGCGCAGCACTGAGCAGCGGAGAGCTAGGGGCTCAGCGGAGGTGAGGGGCTGACGGCGTGACCGAAAGCCCCTGAGTGTCCGATTCAGGGCTCGACATACGGCTCATTGTACACATCTGCGTCGCCACCCCCAAGACACGTCAACAACCTCATGGCCAGCAACACCTAGCATTCACCTTCCGGCCGCCCGCTAGCGGACCCTGGTCAGGTTCCGCGAAGGTGGGCGCAGACATGCTGGGCTCGTCAGGATCAAACTGCACTATGAGGCGGCGGTTCATACCGCGCCAGGGGAGCGAATGGACAGCGAGGAGCCTCCGAACGTTCGGGTCGCCTGCTCGGGTGATATCGACGAGGTTGTGCGGCTGATGCACGACGCTGCGGCGTGGATGTCCGCCAAGGGAACGCCCGCCTGGGACGTCGCGCGGATCGACCGGACATTCGCGGAGACCTTCGTCCTGAGATCCGAGCTCCTAGTCGCGAGTTGCAGCGACGGCATCGTCGGCTGTTGCACCTTGTCGGCCGAGGATCCCGAGTTCTGGCCCGACGCCCTCAAGGGGGAGGCCGCATATCTGCACAAGCTCGCGGTGCGACGGACACATGCGGGCCGGGGTGTCAGCTCCGCGCTGATCGAGGCTTGCCGCCATGCCGCGCGAACGCAGGGGTGCGCCAAGCTGCGGCTCGACTGCCACCCGAACCTGCGTGGCCTATACGAGCGGCTCGGATTCACCCACGTCGACACTTTCAATCCCGGCTGGGATCCAACCTTCATCGCAGAACGCCTAGAACTCGAAATCTAACGTCCGTTCGGGCATCGAGGTCCATGTCGGGGTGGGACGGGCCCGTGGCTTCAAGATCACTTGCAGTCCGACCGCGATGTCTTGGTTGCGCGAGAGGTTGTCGATATGGCTCTGTTGCAAAAATCGTGAAGCTTGAGCATGCTTGGCGGAGATTGGACGGACGGAACGATGACGGATTTCAAGTGGCGCCATTTCCAGGGTGATGTGATCCTGTGGGCGGTGCGCTGGTATTGTCGCTATCCGATCAGCTATCGCGACCTTGAGGAAATGCTGGCGGAACGCGGCATTTCGGTCGACCATACGACGATCTATCGCTGGGTCCAGTGCTACGCCCCGGAGATGGAGAAGCGGCTGCGCTGGTTCTGGCGGCGTGGCTTTGATCCGAGCTGGCGCCTGGATGAAACCTACGTCAAGGTGCGGGGCAAGTGGACCTACCTGTACCGGGCAGTCGACAAGCGGGGCGACACGATCGATTTCTACCTGTCGCCGACCCGCAGCGCCAAGGCAGCGAAGCGGTTCCTGGGCAAGGCCCTGCGAGGCCTGAAGCACTGGGAAAAGCCTGCCACGCTCAATACCGACAAAGCGCCGAGCTATGGTGCAGCGATCACCGAATTGAAGCGCGAAGGAAAGCTGGACCGGGAGACGGCCCACCGGCAGGTGAAGTATCTCAATAACGTGATCGAGGCCGATCACGGAAAGCTCAAGATACTGATCAAGCCGGTGCGCGGTTTCAAATCGATCCCCACGGCCTATGCCACGATCAAGGGATTCGAAGTCATGCGAGCCCTGCGCAAAGGACAGGCTCGCCCCTGGTGCCTGCAGCCCGGCATCAGGGGCGAGGTGCGCCTTGTGGAGAGAGCTTTTGGCATTGGGCCCTCGGCGCTGACGGAGGCCATGGGCATGCTCAACCACCATTTCGCAGCAGCCGCCTGATCGGCGCAGAGCGACAGCCTACCTCTGACTGCCGCCAATCTTTGCAACAGAGCCCGCAGACACGCCGTTGACCAGCACGTATACCCTTGGCGTCTCATCGGATGCATCATTGACTCATTGGATGCAACCGCGGAACGAGGTGTCGGATGCACGTCGACGGTGTGGGTCGGGTCTCGGTGGTGCCCTCGCTGCCGGTCCTTCGGCCCGAGGAGCAGGTGCTCCAGCTCATGCTGGACGGCTGGCGCAACCAGCAGCTCTCCAGGAACCTGCAGTTCGCGACGATCGAGCAGCGGCTGCGCTGTGTGCGCCGGTTCGTTGAGCACATGAACGAGGATCCGTGGAACTGGACGCCGGCGATGGTCGAGGAGTTCTCGGCCGACCTGCGCACCGTCCGACACGTCTCTCGCTCCACGCTGCGCAGCTACCACTCTGCGCTTCGGGCGTTCACGAGCTACGTCAGCAACCCCGACTACGGATGGGACCGGGTCTGCGAGCAGTACTTCGGCACCCACCCGGCGCAGGTCTTCTTCGACTGGAACTCCGCACCGCACGTCCAGGAGTACGACGGCGGACCCACGAAGCGTCCCTACACGCGGTCCGAGCTCGATCGACTCTTCGTCTACGCCGACGATGAGGTCGAACGCATGGGGCGGTCGGGACGCAAGGGCTGGCAGGCGGCCTATCGCGATGCGGTCATGATGAAGATCGCCTACGCCTACGGCCTCCGCTTCAACGAGTTGCGACACCTGCAGCTCGTCGACTTCGCCCGCAACCCGCATGCGCGCGAGTTCGGCCGGTTCGGCGTCTGCAAGGTCCGCTACGGCAAGTCAAAGCGCTCCTCGCCCTACAAACCCCGCAGCGTGCTCACCGTCTGGCGATGGACGCCTCCGATCCTCGAGGACTGGCTCGCCAACGGTCGCGGTGAGCCCGACACACTCGACCTGTTCCCCAGCGAACGCGGCGGCCTGGTCGGAGAACCGGCGCTGCTGCGCCGGCTACGCCGCTACTGCGACGAGCTCGGACTTTCGGACGGGCTCGATCTGCACTCGTTCCGACGCTCCTACGCTACGCATCTGTTGGAGGCTGGCTGGGACCCACGGTTCGTCCAGGACCAGATGGGGCACGAGTACGCCTCGACGACCGGCATCTACCAGTTCGTCGGCGACGAGTTCCGGCGCAGCACGCTCCGCAGCGCTCTCGACAGGACCGTCAACGAGGCCCTGGCCCGCACCACGAAGGATGGAACACCATGAAACGCAAGGTCGACTACCAGTGGCGCCTGGCCGAGCTGATGGCGGCCAGAGGTCTGCACAACACGACCGATCTCATCCCGCTGCTCGGCGAACGGGACATCACGCTCTCCCGACCGCAGGTCTACCGCCTCGTCAATCAGCGGCCGGAGCGCGTCTCGCTCCAAGTTATCGCCGCACTCTGCGACATCTTCGAGTGCACACCAGCCGATCTGGTCACGACAACCGCCGCGGACGTCCGGCGCCGGAAGACCGCGACCGAGCCCGGCTCCAACGTCGTCAGCCTCGACCGATCAGTTCGACCCCGGCGCGCGAACATTCTCGACGAGTAGGGATGGCTGCCGTGGCGAGTCGAGGACCAGCAGGCCTGTCCCCCCGCTCCACCATCCAGGGTCGTCCACGCATCACCTCGACGACCGGGAACCCGTGCGCACGCTGCGGCCGCAAGATCCCGCGGGTCGCCGTCACATGGCCGGAGGGCCGGCTCTGCAACATCTGCTACTACAACGCCGTCCACACCCGAGGCGTCTGCCCGGAGTGCCTCCAAGACCGCCTGCTACCAGGACCCGCAAGCGCCGGCGGCGGTCCGATCTGCGCGACCTGCGCGGAGATCCCCCACGACTTCCATTGCGACAGCTGCGACACCGAAGCCGGGCATCACCGAGGGCGGCTCTGCGCCCGATGTGCGCTTCGCGCCGACCTCCACCAGGTCCTCGGCGGCGAGCCGGAACACCCCGCTCTGCGCGGTCTGGTCGACGCGCTATGCGCATCCGAGCGACCCGAGTCGATCCTCGTCTGGAAGCGATCCCCCAAGGTCCAGACGCTCCTGCGTGGCCTTGGCGACGGCACGATCCCGATCTCCCACGAAGGCCTCGACGCCGTTCCCGGCAAGCCGACCGAACACATCCGAGCACTCCTGCAACATCACGGCCTACTCCCCTACCGCGATGCCTACCTGCACCGATTCGAGGAGTGGATCGCCGTCAAGTTAGAAGGGCTCCCCGCCGAGGTCCGTCAGCCCGTCCAGCACTTCGCGACCTGGCACCACCTACGCAACATCCGCGCCAAATCCGAAGCAGGCGCCAACACGCGCGGCCCGGTGCACTCAGCGAAGCAAGAGATCACCGAGACAGTCAAGTTCCTGACCTGGCTGCACCAGACACACCACCGCACCGCCGCGACCTGCACCCAGCAAGACGCCGACGAGTGGCTGGCAGGCGGACCGACCACTCGCACCATGATCAGGAACTTCTTCCAGCTCGCCAAGAAGTCCCGCTTGAACACCGGTGTCACGGTCGCGCATCGCACTCCCCGATCGAGCCCGTCCCTGAGCCAGGAGCAGAGACTTGCCTGGATCCGCGAATTGCTCACCGGGACCAGCGAGTCACTCCCCTACCGCGTCGCCGGCATGCTCCTGCTCCTCTACGCGCAACCACTGGTCAAAGTCGTCACTCTGACGACCGAGGCCATCGCCGAGAGCCCTCACGGCATGAGAATCCAGCTCGGCCGCCATCCAGTGGACGTGCCTGAGCCGTTCGCCAACATGATCCGCCAGCACCGCGATGCTCGGCCCAACCTCCGGACAGCGGCAGGGACGGACAGCCCCTGGATGTTCCCAAGCATCCTCGCCGGACGACACCTCCACCCCAACACCGTGATGGACAGACTGCGAGCCCTCGGCGTGAACCTCCTCGGCGCCCGCAACAGCGCCCTCGGCGAGCTCGTCCTCCAATGCCCACCGTCGCTAGTCGCCGACGCACTCGGCTACAGCCACCACGTCGCCTTCCTCCACGCCGAAAAGTCCGCAGAACCGTGGGCCCGATATGCGGCCCGCCACGCGGGCGACCAGCGATAGCCGGCGACCACCACGATCTGCCCAGCCATGCTCGCGTTCAGTTACACCAGGATGGTCTGGCCGTCGGCCTGCTGGATGTCCAGCAACAGATGCCCGCGCCCGCGGCTCGTCCTCACCACGGAACCGAACCCAGGGCACGACATGCGCCCGGGCATGCCGCCGCGGTCAGCGCGCTCCGGTGGCACGAAGTGGTGGCCACCGGAGCGCACTGGGTCAGTGTCTGCTGTCCTCGATAGGTGTCAGCATGACAAGTACGGCTGCGGCGGCGCAGGAAGATGCGGGTGCGGACGCTGGCGTTCCACAGACGCTGCATGAGATTCATGATGGCCTCACTTTTCACACGGGAGCACTTCGATGTGGCTGGTCCTGTGTGGTGAGTGCCCCGAGGCTTCTTGGGGCGGTCTGCTCCGCCCGACGTCAGGCTTCGCGCGTGGTCTGTCCTGCCATTTCGCAGTCTACGCTGCTCGGTTGGAGTGCGGAAGAGCGGTGGAGTTCCGCTTGCGGATTGGAGTGGAGAAGCGTCAGAAGGAGGAGCCCAGCGCAGCCTTTTGCTCATGGGAGGTTTCGTGCCAGGTGTCGGCGATGAACTGCGCGACTGCAACAGTCGAGTTGAACACGAGGCGTGCATGTCGTGGAGTCGCGGGGCTCTCGTTGACGGAGCCATGCCCGTCGCCGATTGAGTTGCGTGCCTCCGCGACGGACTGCACGAGAGTGGAGAGGGCGCGCATCGCTTTGCGGAGGGCGTCGCTGCCGCGCTTGCTGCCGTCTACCGCGTCGGCATTGATCGCGAGTGCCGATGCGGTGCTTGCGAAAAGAGCCGGGAGCTCGTCTCGTTCGGAGAACTCGATATCCAGATCCGTGAGCACGATCTTGCACTGGCTCTCGAGGAGGTTCTTGCAGGAGGAGATCGCCGCAGCGGGATCTGAGCTGAGGTCGCGGTTGATTAGATCGAGGTGACGGCGCAGCACAGAGTTCTCGGTGAGGTCGGGCGTCTTGGCGAGCGTTAGCTCGGTTGGGGCGTAATACGCGGAAATCTGACGCCAGCCATAGATGATGCGATCTCCGAAACGGTCTGTCTCGATGAGCTCATACCCATCTCGGCGGAGGGTGTCATTGTAGGCAGCGACCATCGCGGCAGTGGCGTCTGGATCGTCGCGGACAATGGGATGGACTGTCTCGGCTAAGAAGTTGAGGAACGTCTCGTCGCTGCCGTTACGAAGCTGGAAACGGTCGTCGTTGAAGACCCAGTCATCCTCCCAGTCCCAGTTGTTCACCATGTGCTGGTAGATGTCGCCGCTGGCAGTGCGGTACCTGTGGTCTCTGCTCGGCAGCTCCTCCAAGTCGTAGAGCCGGGCGAGGAACTGCGGATGCTGCAGCCGCCCCGACCAGTCGTACTCGGAAAGCGAGAGCCAATCGAACACGTTTGAGCGCGTCTGGCGAGAGATCCGCGCGCGGTTCGTTGGCGTCATGCACTAAGAATATCGGCCGCATACATCAGGAAATCGACCGCCTCTGACTCCGTCTGGACCGCACTTCCTCCGGGGAGTGCTCGGTCTGCTGAAGGCTCACGAGCACGCCCTGGGCGCGTTCGTAGTCGACGCGCTGAGCATCGTCGCCGGGCACCGCTCCGAGTGGGCTGCTCGAGGTGACGCCCCACCGGTCGCGGTACGCAATGACCGCCCGTGCCGCAGCCT
The DNA here is from genome assembly GCF_001665945.1 of Kocuria sp. ICS0012. Classification (NCBI taxonomy): domain Bacteria; kingdom Bacillati; phylum Actinomycetota; class Actinomycetes; order Micrococcales; family Micrococcaceae; genus Kocuria; species Kocuria sp. ICS0012. The sequence continues at coordinate 59,167 of NZ_LZMM01000040.1, forward strand.
CACCCTCTGCGGGAGCGGTCTCGTCGAGTCCCGTCAACCAGGGCTCTGGCTGCTTGAGGAGCTTCTCGACCAGGGCATCGATGCGCTGCTCCATGAGCTGCTCCCGCTCGTCGAGGGCTTGCCTCATCGCGGGATCGGTGATCCCGGTCGCGCGCGGGACCAGGCCGGCGATCATCCTGGCGGTCCGCTGCGGAGCAGGCTGGTAGGCCGCCGTGATGCGCTGGAGCCTGTAACGCAGCAGCGACCCGAGATCCTGCACCTCGTCCAGTCCTCCAACCTGGATGATGCGCGGGAGAAGACTGTCGATGTCGTGCCCGTCGGCTTCGAGCCTGCGCAGCTCGGTGGTGAGGATCCCGAAGGCGTCTGTCTCGACGAGCTCGTCGATCGTCTCCGCCGTGAGGCCTCCGGCGTGCAGGAGGGCGATCCAGCGTTCCTGTCCGGCGACTTGTGCGATGGTGTCGTACTCGGCCGCGAGTTGCTCGAGTGAGCCCCAGAAGTCCTGCTCCACGGTGATCGTGTCGTGTGCGGAGAGCTCTGCGCCAGGGTGCTGCAGGATCCCGTAGAGGATGCTCCGGGCGGTGTTCTGCAGGTCCTCACGGTGCTGATGCTCCTCGAGGTGATGCTCGTCGGTGGCGACGTAGACGCGGTTGGATTCGCGGCCGCGGGTCATCGCGACGTAGAGGGATTCTCGGGTCACTTCCGGTGAGTGGACGACCGCGTGTGCGGTGTCGACGGTGGCCCCTTGGGCACGGTGCGCGGTGACGGCGTAGCCGAGGTCGACGTGCTCGGCGACGTAGCTCACGGGCAGCGTGATCGTGGTGCGCCGCTTCGATCCTGCCCGCCGCACGGTGAGGGATCCGTCGTCGTTCGCATGGGCGACGTGCCAGCGGTCGCCGTTTTTCACCCAGCTTCGCCCGAGCGAGAGGCGCCGATTGTTCTCGCGGGTGATGATGAGATCTCCGCGGGAAACTTCGTTGCCGTCATGGAGTTTGACGCCGTCCACAGCGACGTCGCCCTGGAGGATTCGGTCGGTGCGGGCGCGGGTGTTGAGCGCAGAGACCGTGTCGAGGGTTTCCGCGATCAGCACCGTGCTCTTTCCCGCTGCGAGGTCTGTGCGCCAGGCTTGGTAGGCGGCTTCGAGAATCTCGTCATATCCGCCCGGCGTGACGCGCTGGTGCGCAATGTAGGTATCGATGACGTCGGTGTCGCCGATCCGCAACTGCAGGGACGCCTGCTTCTCCCAGTCGTTTCGGAAGCGACGCACATCGACCAGTTCCGGGGCGTCGCCGCGGTCACGCACGAGCATCCCGAACGCGCCGCCCGCGTCCACCGCTGCGAGTTGCGCCCAATCGCCCACGAGCAGCACTTTCGCGCCGACCTGCTGGGCGTGACTGGTGATGGCATCGAGCGCGAACGTGCCACCCAAGGAGGCTTCGTCGATGATGACGAGCTGTCCGCGCGTGAGGTTCCATTTCCCGAGGCGATGCTCATGCAGCCACTTCGCCGTGTTCTCCGTCCCGATCTCCAGATCCCCGGCGAGGACGTCGGCGGCAGCGGCCGAGGGCGCGAGCCCGGTCACCGAGCCTGGCCCGTAGCGTCGCTCCCAGGCTCGGCGCAGGGCACGCATCGTTGTGGTCTTCCCAGTCCCTGCGGGGCCGACGAGTACGTCGAGGACGCGGCCGGAGACGCCGATCTTCGCGATCGCCTGCTCCTGGTCCACCGACAGGGTGTGCCCGTCGCGGTTCTTCGTTCTGGCAGCGTCCTCGATCCATGCCAGCGGTACGGTCGGCGCCGACCGATCATTCGACGCGCCAAGGAGTCGGTCTTCTGCCGCGAGCACCTGCTCGGAGGAGAACACCGTTCCGGCTTTGGGTCGGAACACGCTCGACCCGTCCGCGCGACGAAACAGCGAGGGGCTCTTCGCGAGCTCGGGCGGAGTGAGGCGCAGCGAGACCCGTTCTGCGGCATCGACGATCTGCTGGGTGATGACGTCCCGGTCGTTCGCGGACGCGAAGCGGAGAGCCATCGTCTGTCGCACGGCCTCCGCGTGGAGGTTCCACCGTTTCCACGTCGCTCGCCGGTCACCGACCTGCTGCACCACGACCTCGGCGACCTCCTCGAGATCCTCCAACGGGATATCGTCTGCCCGCAGCAACGGTTCGTGCTCACTACCGGCGAGCAGTGCCGACGCCCAGGTTGGCGCGTCCTCACCCAGCAACGCGGTCGCGCGTTCTCGCCACTGGGAGGTGAGATCGCTGAGAGAGTGCTGCTGCTTCGGGGGCCGAGTCTCGAGCGTGGCCTGCTGCCGGAACTGCCACACCAGCTTCGGGGACGGCTGCCTCCCGTGCTTCGAGACGTAGTCGTCGACCAGCCGGTCTTTGACCTGCTCGATATCGCGAGTACGGGAAGAGAACTCGTCCATCAGCTCCTGCGGCACGCCAACGATCTCCCACGCCGTGGAGCGCCCCGCACCGCGCTCACGGGCTTCCCACCCGACGCCGAGGATCTGAGTGAGATGGTCCGAGAGGACCGCGTTGTAATGCTCCGATAGGCCGGTGACGGCGGCGTGGATAGCGCGAGAATCGAGCGTGCGCCACTTCCCGTCATGAGCTGCTTGCACGCGGTTGGCGACGACAATGTGCGTGTGGAGTTGTGGATCCGCGGCCCGAGAATCGTAATGATCGTAGGCAGTCGCAATCACACCCCGCACGTCGACTTGCGCGACGGCGCCACGCGCCCCTTTCGCGCCGACCCTGGTCATCGCGACGTCGCGCTCGAGTAGGGCGATCATGTCTCGGATCGCTGCGTGGTGAGCTTGGGCAATGAGTGCTTGCGTGCCGCCGTCGGCAACTGCCCAGAGGGTCGAGACGGACTTCGGGACCGAGAACGTGAGATCGAACCCTGCGACCGGCGCATTCGTTGGCTTCTGTGCTTCCTCCGCCTCGATCAGCGCTTGCTGCGCGGTACGCTCACCTGCGGTAAGGGACTTCGGGAGCTGATCGAGGCGGCGCTGCGTCCGCTCGCCCGCGGTGGCAAACTTTCGGTACGGACGCCCCAGTTGCTCGCCGCTGTTCGGATCCTGCCCGTGCCCCATGAGGCGCCGTAACTGCTCCTCGCTCACCGAGGCACCGACGGCGATCTCTCCGGCGAGTCCTGGGAGGCCGGCCCCGAGCCAGATGCCGGGAGGCGTTCCTGCTTCAAGGTAGTACCTTGTCAGCGCTGACGACGCATCGCGATCCCCGTCGCCAGCGACAACTGCGTTCAGCAGGTACCGGTACCCGTCCCCAGCGGTCATGACCCTGATCGAGATCGTCACACTGGGCAGGTGCGCCGCAGATCTTGGGATCTACCCTCGGAAGGCGGAGAGCGCGATGTTTGCGTCAATGCAGGGAGATAGCGAAGAGCGCGCTTCAACGGAGATGCTCGAATGGGTCCACGACGGATTGGACTCCGTGGTCGCGGCAGACGTAGACGATTCACACGCCGTACCCGTCGGCGCCGCTCGGCTCGGGGTCGCATTCTGCGCGGCAGACGTTACAGAGCCGGTGCTCGTTGCTCCCCCAGACCGTGACCTCGATATCGTCGGGGATCTCCATTCCGTCGAACTCCATATGCGGAGGTTAGCTGTCGCGGATTGAGTCGTGTCAAGATGCGGCACCGATGCTAAACCGCCGTTACCTATGGTCATCGCGCCGGTCACGCACTCGACGCTTAGTTCTTGAGGTACTCGAGGACGGCGATGACGCGCTTGTTTCCTGTGCGCTCGTTAAGGTCGAGCATGGTGAAGATGCTGCTGATGTGCCGTTCCGCGATCGCGACGCGACATGCATACGGTCCCTGATTTGCTCGTTAGTGAGCTCCGTAGCCATGAGCAAAACGTCAGTATCGCGGAGGAGCTGCTGCGGGAGCGGGAAAGGATTGACCTTACTGACGCAGAGACCCAAAGCGCGAGCATCCCTCATCGCTTTGATGCCAGCCCTTCAACCATTGCAACTAACCCGAACTCGAAATCTAGGTCTTGATCGACAGGCTCACATCCGTTGTCGAGCGCTGTTTGTTCTTCTAGTACGAAACCGACCGTATAGCGGCTGATAGCCATGAGAGCTCGGACCGCAGAGACCTCAGCGAATCCTTCGGACACGAGAAACTCGATCTGACTTTCGGGGGCATCCGAGCCCGCTGGCATCTGGTCACTCTTTTGACGGTGAAACTCTGCGTGCAGCCGTGCTCCATCCCGGACTGCCAGAAGCGCTGTCCGGAAGCTCCGCGCGTTGCGCAGGAGAAAGTCGTCCCAGCGCTCCCCTGACTCTGGGAGTGAGGCGTGGTGTTCGCGATCAAGCACATCAGCTGCGAGCGATCCGAGCAGGTGGCCCTTTGTCCGAAAGTGCCAGTAGAGCGCTGGCTGCTGCACCCGCAGATGCGCAGCCAGCGCCCGCGTGGTGAAACCGTCGATCCCCGTGTTATTGAGCACATGCCTCGCACCGCGCAAGACTGCTGCACGATCGAGTCGCGCTTGTTTCTGAGCCATGCTTGCACTTTATCATCGATAACTTTATCGTTGATAAGGTGTCATCTCTCACTTCCGCTCGTGGCTCGTTGGCCACGGTCCTCATCACGGCTAGCCTCGACGCCGCCGGCATGGGCCTGGTGATGCCGATTCTCCCCGCACTGCTACACGAGGCAGGGGTCACCGCTGATGCGGTTCCGCTGAACGTCGGAGTGCTGATCGCGCTCTACGCGGTAATGCAGTTCATCTTTGCCCCCGTACTGGGAACACTGTCGGACCGATTCGGCCGCCGCCGGGTGCTGCTTGTTTCCCTGGCCGGTGCGACCGTCGACTATCTCGTGCTCGCCACGACATCCGCTCTGTCGGTGTTCTATATCGCCCGTGCAGTGGCTGGGATAACCGGAGCGACCAATGCGGTCACCGCCACCGTGATCGCCGACATCACGCCACCCCACCAGCGCGCCAAGCGTTTCGGTTTACTCAGTGCCTGCTATGGCGGCGGAATGATCGCGGGGCCAGCCATGGGTGGACTGTTCGGTGCCATCTCGCCACATCTGCCGTTTTTGCTCGCTGCTCTTCTCTCAGCGAGCAATCTGGCACTCACCTTTATCTTGTTACGCGAGACCCGTCCTGATTCCCCTGCGCGCTCTGCGTCGCTCGCTCAGCATCGTGGTCGCCCCGGCCTCAGCGCGGTGCCTGGGATTACCTTCCTATTAGTCGCATTCGGCCTTGTTCAATTCATTGGGCAGGCTCCAGGTGCGACCTGGGTGCTGTTTACTGAACACCGCCTCGACTGGAGTCCCGTCGAAGTTGGAATCTCCCTGTCCGTCTTCGGGATCGTACAGGTTCTCGTGCAGGCCCTCCTTACTGGCCGCATCGTGGAGTGGATCGGTGAGGCAAAAACAGTCATCATCGGGTGTGTTACCGACGCCTTGGGTCTCGTAGGCCTGGCGATTGTCACTGACGCATTTTCCATGGCGCCTATCTTGGCGGCACTGGGGATCGGTGGCATCGGCCTCCCCGCTCTGCAAACCCTTCTCTCCCAGCGCGTCGATGAACAGCACCAAGGGCGCCTCCAGGGTGTGCTCGCCAGCATCAACAGCGTCACATCGATCTTCGGACCGGTCGCTTTCACAACGATCTTCGCGCTCACTTACATCAACGCCGACGGCTTCCTCTGGCTCTGCGCCGCAGCACTCTACGTGCCCTGCGTGATTCTCATCATGCGTGGTACAGCAGCGTCCCCGAAGTTCGGCTCATGGGCGAGCGGCGACTCGATGTGAGTTGTGAGACGTGAGCAGGAGCAACACGGCGGCGACACTGCTTCGCCATGGCCGACTAGCGAGACGGCGCCACCGGGAAACTCGGCATCATCTACCAAGGACAGGTCAGCTGGGAGCCTGATAGACCCATCGAAATGTGCGTGCCGATCGCGGAGAAAGGCCGGGCGCATCGGATCGAGCCATAGCACCATGAGTCTTCACGGAAGTGCGTTGACGGAGACTTCGTTGTGAACCGGGCCAAGGGAGAGCTGGAGGCCCTCTCCGAGTGGCTTGCCGATGACATGAGCTGGACGCTCATCGAGAAATCCACACACAGCGGCCCCAGTGCAGCCCGAGAGGTGCGCCCGCCGTTCTCCCGAGCGGGTGGAGGTCATTTCTGTCGTCACCCACGGACGACGCGCTTCCTGCGACGGCTACCTCGAGGCTGGAGGAATGCGCGTCCGTTTCAGCCATGCGTTCCGCTTCGTCAGCACCCCCAAGACCGCGATGATCGCAGAACTGCGACGCTACTGCATCGAGACGCAGGTTGACTGAGGCCTGTGCGGACAGCACGAACGACCCTTAAGCCCGTAATCTGGGAACCGCAGAAACTACCCGATCGAAACGCAACTACTTTGCCGGCCCTACGGGGTTGGCTCGCGGTCGTCGTCCTTGGCCGCGACCGTGCGCAGGAGGTGCTTGTAGCCATCCCTCGCGATCATCACGCGCATCGAAACCGTCACGACGCTACTGCCTTCGACGATCAGGGGAGCGGGGACTGATCGCGGACGCGCTGTCCACTTTGGTTAAAAGATTGCGCCGCTGTAGACGACCGCCATCTAGATGCCGACGATGACCATGCTCTCGAGTGCGCCACTACCCACCATTAGTGTGGTCAGGGTCGGCTTCAGGTGATGAGTCCATGTCGGTAGGCGGTGATGGCGGCGTGGACACGGTTGTCGATGCCGAGGGTGTTGAAGAGCTGGGAGACGTATTGCTTGACGGTGCCTTCGGACAGATGCATGGCCCTGCCGATCTGGGCGTTGGAGAGTCCGCGAGCGATGTGGGTGAGGAGCTCGATCTGGCGCTCGGTGAGCAGGGCAGTGAGTTCGTCTCGCGCGGTTCGGGTGCGGTGGCCCGCTCGTTGCTCGGCGGCGAGCCAGCGGGCGACTCGAGGGGAGAACGCGCCTCCGCCGTGCGCGAGGGCCCTGACGCCGGCAATGAGTTGCTGAGGTTCGTCGGACTTGAGGAGGAAACCGAGGGCGCCGGCGTTGATCGCATCGGCGATGAGATGGTCGTCGGAAAAGGTGGTGAGCATGGCGATCGGAAGCTCGGGCAGTCGGTGCCGGATCTCACGGAGAGCTCCGATGCCGTCGAGTCGTGGCATCTGGATATCCAGCAGTGCGACGTCAACGCGGTGTGTTGCCGCGGCGTCGACGGCCTCGTGGCCGTTGCTGGCGAGGGCGGTGATGTCAAGGTCAGTGGCGGAGGCGAGAATAGCGGCGACGCCGGTGCGGACGAGCTGGTCGTCATCCGCGATCAGGACACGGATCGGCGGGGTGTCGGTGCGATCCTCCGGGGTCATGGCGCGGGAACCGTTCCGATCCTGCTGACCTGGTCGGAGGCGAAGCAGACGACGTGGACGTCGACTCGTTCGAAGAAGCTGATTTCCGCCTCGTAATAGTGACAGGTCTCGTCGGGGCGAGGCGGGAACTCATCGCGTGGAGGATCGAGCATCTCCAGGGCGGCCACCGCGTCCTGTCCGGCGACTCGAGGGGCAATGGCAGTCTGTGTGGTCTCGGTGACGACCGTAGTGGTGCCGACTAACCCAGCGACCAGGTACAAGTGGACCATGGTCAGCGAGTCCAGTGCCAGGGCAGTGATCACCGTCGCCAGCAGCATTGCTCGGACCAGGCCAGAGCCAGCGAGCAGCCGCACCGTGGGCGAGCGGTCGACCAGGACCCCAATCGGGATCCCCAGCACGAGGAATGCCAGTGTTCCGATGGCGTTGAGCAAACCCATCTGCGCAGCACTGGCTCCAAGAACCAGTACCGCCAAGACATCAGTTACGAAGTCGACACCCCGACGCCCAGCGGCATCCAAGGCATTGGACAATAGCAATGGCCACCTGGGCCGTGGTAGCGAGGATCGCAGAGAAGAAGAGGAATCGGTAGAAGACATGAACTTCCCTCAGGAATGAGCGGGCGAGTGGGCAGAACAAAGGACCGCGCGACGTTCCAGCGCGGTCCTGTTACTCGCCACTTACAGGCTGGCCCGAGCCCTGAAGAACATGTCCCAACCTTCCTGGATGGATCGACCAGGAGCGTGGACAACCGTCCCCGCTCAGTGCTGAGTCTAGGCCAGCGCCAGCGCAGACCCTCAGTCGCATCCCCACATGCCGCCGAGCACGCGTCCTCGATTCCCTCCCCCGCGTCGCTCTGAAGGCCGGAACTGACTGCCCCAGCCCTTCGCGGGGGAACATGCCCGAGCCGGATGCGCAGTGGTGCCGGTGCCGCGCTGCGTTCTCCGACAGATGAAGCAGCACGGTCCCGCTGCGCGCCCCTGGCCGAGCAGATCGGCGCACGCGCCATGGTGCCCGCGATCGGCGTTGCTGCCAAGGCCGTGACCACGCTCGCGATGTCAGGCCCCTCGGCTGAACCACAGCCTGACTCAGCTCGTATACGCCCAACCTTGATACGCAGGGTTACCAGTACCCGCCGCCACCCAGGCGGCGGGGGGGGGGGGGGGGGGGGGGGGGGGGCCCCCCCCCCCCCCCCCCCCCCCCCCCCCCCCCCCCCCCCCCCCCCCCCCGCCCGCGCCCCCCGCCC
>NZ_LZMM01000041.1:0-62539 GCF_001665945.1 Kocuria sp. ICS0012
CAAACCCCTCCAACACCCCGGCCCCGGCGGGCGAGGCGCACGGCGGGCACTGACCCCTCACACCACCCGCGCCGACCGGCGCGATCGAGCGAGCGCCCGGGCCCCCAACACGCGGGGCGGGGCGCTCGCTTTCTCCGACCGGTGTACAGACGGAAGAACCGCACCCTGCTAAGGGTGCGGTTCTTCCGTCATACGGGTGCCGCTCCGTGGAGGCGTCGGGATCAGGGCTCGAACTTGTACCCGAGACCGCGCACGGTCACGATGTGCTGCGGCGCGGACGGCTCCGGTTCCACCTTGGAACGCAGCCGCTTGATGTGCACGTCCAGGGTCTTGGTGTCCCCCACGTAGTCGGAACCCCACACCCGGTCGATGAGCTGGCCCCGGGTGAGCACGCGGCCCGCGTTGCGCAGCAGCATCTCCAGCAGTTCGAACTCCTTGAGCGGCATGGCCACCGGCTCCCCGCCCACGTGGACCACGTGACGCTCGACATCCATCCGCACGGGACCCGCGGCGACCGTGGCCGTGATCAGTTCCTCCGGTTCGGAACGCCGCCGCAGCACCGCCCGGATCCGCGCCACGAGTTCGCGCGACGAATACGGCTTGGTCACGTAGTCGTCCGCGCCGAGCTCCAACCCGAGCACCTTGTCGATCTCCGCGTCCTTGGCGGTGAGCATGATAATCGGGACCGTGGAGCGCTGCCGGATCTGTTTGCAGACCTCGGTCCCCGACTGGCCGGGCAGCATGAGGTCCAACAGGACGAGGTCCGCGCCGGTGCGGTCGAACTGCGCCACGGCCTCGAGCCCGTCCGCGACCACGGTGACCTCGAACCCCTCACGGCCCAGCAGGTACGCCAACGGGTCGCTCAGGGATTCCTCGTCCTCGATCATGAGAATCTGGGTCACGCGCGCTCCTCCACTCGCTGTTTACGCAGCCCTCCGCGCGGGGGCTCCGCCTGGTCCTCGGGTTCCTCCATGGGCGGCAGCACGAGGGTGAACGTGGACCCCCGGCCCGGCTGGGACCACACGGAGACCTCCCCGCCGTGCTGCGCCATGACGTGTTTGACGATGCTCAATCCCAGACCGGTACCCCCGGTCTGGCGGGACCGAGCGCTGTCCACCCGGTAGAAACGTTCGAAGATCCTGTCCTGCTCGGTCTCCGTGATGCCGGGGCCCTGATCCGTGACGGTGATGTGCGCCATCCCCTCCCGCTCCCGCAGGCCGATGCCCACGCGGGTGTTCTCCGGGGAGTACCGCACGGCGTTGTCGATCAGGTTGCGCACCGCGGTCACGAGCATGTCCGGGTCCCCGAACACGGGGGTCTCGATCCGCCCGCCCACCTTGATGCTGATGTTCTTGGCCTCCGCGGCCAGTTTGTTCCGGTCCACGGCCTCACGCACCGCGCGGTTGAGATCCACGGCAGTGCCTTTGGCCACCACGTCCGTGGCCTGCAACCGGGACAGTTCGATGATGTCCTGCACGAGCGCACTCAGCCTCATGGACTCGCGTTGCAGGCTCGCGGCGAAGTGGCGGACCGCGTCCTGGTCCTCCGCGGCGTCCTCGATGGCCTCGGACAACAGGCTGATGGCGCCCACGGGCGTCTTCAACTCGTGGGAGACGTTGGCCACGAAGTCGGTGCGGATGGACTGGGCGCGCACGATCTCGGTCTGGTCGTCCGCGAGCAACAGGATGTACTCGTCCGCGATGGTCACGACCCGCACGTCCAGCACGATCGACCCGTGTTGGAACTGCCCGCGGGTCAGCTCCAGGCGCTTCTCCTCCACGACGCCGTTGCGGCGCGTATTGCGGATCATCTCCAGCAGGTCCTGGTGCACCACCGTGTGCCCGCGCACAATCCCGTACGCGTAGGACGCGGGGGACGCGCGCACGACGCCGTCCACGCCGTCGACCACGACGTACGCGAGGCCCAGTGCCGCGAGGATCTCCGCGGTGCCCTCGGGCAGCGTGGGCTCCTGGACGTCCGCCAGCGAATGGCGACGCCGCTGGCTCACCCGCACGGCGATCACCCCGCTGATGCCGAGCAAGAAGCCGATGAAACCGGCCAGCAGGGCAATCGACGTATCGCTCACGGTGTCAGCTTAGACGGCCCGCCCGGACGCACCCCGGTGATCCGCGCCCCGTGGGGGCCGGTTCAACGAACGTTCACCTGGGGATGACGATTCGTTCACGGCAGCCTGTGAACCTGGTCGGGCGCGTGCGAATTCGTCGTGCCGCTCCCCCGATGACATCCCGATGGCACCCGGCCCACTCAACCCGCGTAGGCTACGGACCAGGACTTGCCATGAACGAAAGGACGCCCCCTGTGCGTAAGGTTTTCCAGGCTGAGCTCCACCAGGTCGGTGAGGAGCTGATTCAGATCGCCACGCTCGTGCAGCAGGCATTGGGCAGCGCCCGCACCGCATTCCTCGACGCCGACATCCAGGTGGCCGAAGAGGTCATCTCCAACGACGCTCGCATCGACTTCCTGCAGAACGATCTCGATGAGCGTTCCATCGACATCCTGGCCCTGCAGTCCCCCGTGGCCTCCGACCTGCGCATGATCGTGGGCGCGTTGCGTATGAGTGCCTCGCTCGAGCGCATGGGCGACCTGGCCCGCCACCTGGCCCAGCTGGCCCGGTTGCGCTTCCCCGAGCCCGTCCTGCCCGAGGCCATGCGCGGGCACTTCGAGGAGATGTTCGACATCGACGCGCGTCTGGTCGAGCGCGTGATCTCCGTGCTCGAGGACCGGGACATCTCCGAGGCGGACCAGATCTTCGCCCTGAAGTCCGAGCTGAACCTCAAGCACCAGCAGGTGTTCGAGATGCTCGCGGATCCCGACTGGGATTCCTCCGTGCCCACCGCGGTGGACGTCACGCTCGCTTCCCGCTACCTCGAACGCATCGGTGACCACGGCGTCTCCGTGGCCCGCAAGGTCTCCTACCTCGTGACCGGCGACTGGGCCCCCGCGACCGACAGCCACCCCACCGGCCACGGACACATCGGCGCCGACGCCGGCGAGTGAGCGGTGCGGGTCCCGGTGGCGTGAGCCGCCGGAACCCGTGACGGCGCGCCCCGGGTGGGATCATCCGGGGACCGGCCCGAGCGGCGTCGTCCGATCGCTCCGAACGGCGGCGTACACGCGGCCCCGCGAGACACGGCGACAATGAGAATCCCCGGCACCGAAGTGTGCCGGGGATTCTTCACGGTGCCAGAAGGGTTACTTCTTGCCCTGGTTGGCCACGGCCTTGATGGACTCGGCGGCGGCGTCCGGGTCCAGGTAGCGCCCACCGGGGGTCACGGGCTTGAGGTTCTGATCCAGCTCGTAGTACAGCGGGATGCCCGTGGGGATGTTCAGCCCGGCGATGTCGTCGTCCGAGATGCCGTCCAGGTGCTTGACGAGTGCGCGCAGCGAGTTGCCGTGCGCGGCCACGAGGACCGTCCTGCCACTCTTGAGATCGGGGACGATCTGCTCCTCCCAGTACGGCAGGAACCGCTCCAGGACGTCCTTGAGGCACTCGGTGCGGGGCAGGTCGGCGACGTCCGCGTAGCGGGGATCCCCGGCCTGCGACCACTCGGAGGAATCGTCCAGGGCGGGCGGCGGGGTGTCGTAGGAACGGCGCCAGACCATGAACTGTTCCTCGCCGTACTGCTCGCGGATCTCCGCCTTGTTCTTGCCCTGCAGGGCACCGTAGTGGCGCTCGTTGAGCCGCCACGACCGCTTGACGGGGATCCAGAGGCGGTCCGCGGCGTCGAGCGCGAGGTTGGCGGTGTTCATGGCGCGGCGCAACAGGGACGTGTGCACCACGTCCGGCAGCAGCTGGTTCTCGGCGATCAGTTCACCGCCGCGGGTGGCCTCGGCGCGGCCCCTGTCCGTGAGCGGGACGTCCACCCAGCCCGTGAACAGGTTCTTCTCGTTCCAGTCGGACTGACCGTGGCGCAGCAGGATGAGCTTGTGGGTAGCGGAATCGTTAGCCATGGGGCCATTGTCCCACCCCGGGGCCACCGAGGGAACGCGTGTCGTGACGTGCGCACTACAGTGTGGATGTGCCAACCCAGCCCCGCCCCGTGGGATCGATCACCCGCGGGACCACGAACCCGAACCGCCTCCGGCGCGCGGACCGGTACCTCACCGGGGTCCTGGCCCCGCTCGTGCGCCGGGCATACGACCCCCTGCTCGTGGACCTGGGGTTCGGGGCGGCCCCGATCACCGCGGTCGAGCTGTGGCAGCGGGCGCGCACGGTGCGCCCGGACGTGGAGGTCATGGGCATCGAGATCGACCCGGACCGGGTGGCCGCGGCCCAACCCCACACCCGCCCGGGGCTGTCCTTCCGGTGTGGGGGCTTCGAGATCCCCTCGGGGTCACGCTCCCCGGTCTTCGTACGCGCGTTCAACGTGCTGCGGCAGTACCCGGTGGAAGAGGTCCCCGCCGCGTGGCACCTCGCGTGCGGGCGGCTCGCGCCGAACGGGGTCCTGATGGACGGCACGTGCGACGAGATCGGGCGCCTGGCCACGTGGTTATGTTGCACCGTGGAGGGCCCCCGCACCTTCACCGTGAGTATGCGTCCAGGTGCGTTCACCGTGCCCTCGGACGTGGCCGCACGACTGCCCAAGGCGTTGATCCACCGTAACGTCCCGGGCGAGCGGGTCCACGCATTCCTCGCGGCCGCCGACGCCGCGTGGCTGGCCAACGCGGCCCTGTCACCATTCGGTCATCGACAGCGCTGGACGGCGATGTGCCGGGACCTGCGCGCCGCCGGGTGGCCCGTACTGCACGGGCCCCACCGGTGGCGGCTCGGGGAACTCACGGTGCCGTGGTCCGCGGTCGCGCCGGACGAACCGGGATGGCGCGTCGAGGGCTGACCCACCGAGCCCGTGGGAGGTCGACCCCACGGTGGCTCGACATGCGCTCCGGGAGAGACCTCGAACGGTAAATGCCTACTACTAGTACCCGGGGTTCTTGGACTCGCCCGAGACAGCGGGGCGCACGTCCGCGAGGTACACCCCGGTGATCGTCGCGGCGATCAGCATGAGGATCAACGAGCCGGTCCCCGGGACACCCACGGCCAGCAGCGTGAGGGTGGAGAACACTGCACTGAACACGGACACCACCGCGGCGCCACCTGTCAGGGCGAGCCAGAACGTCTTGGTCCGCTTCCACGCGCGTTCGAACTGCACCGCCGAACGCCGCAAGCAGTCGAACACCGCGAGCAGCGCGAGGACGGCCACCACCAGGGTGATGGCGTAGTCCAGGTAGTTCGCCAGAACGATGGCCCAAGGAATGGAAGTCACGGGGTCAGTCTATCGATCCGCGAGCGCGTCGAGTCCGGCCCGGAGGTCCTCCCAGAGGTCCTCCACGTTCTCGATCCCCACGGACAGGCGCAGCAGGTTCTCGGGGACGGTCTCCGGTTCGTCGTGGTGGCGACGACGCCGCTCGATCAAGGACTCCACCCCGCCCAGGGACGTGGCGGGGGTCCACACGCGAAGGTCCGTCAGGAGACGTTCGGCCGCAGCGACGTCGCCGTGGGGGACCACCGAGATCACCGAACCGAAACCGCCCTGCAATTGCGCGGTGGCGCGCTCGTGGCCGGGATCGGACGCGAGGCCCGGGTAGCGCACGTGGGCCACGGCGGGGTGGGCCTCGAGCCGGCGGGCCAGTTCCGCGGCGGTGGCCATGGAACGTTCCACGCGCACCGCGAGGGTACGCACGCCGCGCAGCGCGAGCCACGCTTCGAAGGGGCCGGGGATCCCGCCCTCGAGAGATCGCTGGGAATGCAGGCGTTGCCGCAGCTCGGGCGTGGCGCACAGCACCGCACCCATCAACACGTCCGAGTGACCGGCGATGTACTTGGTCGCGGAATGCACCACCAGATCCGCCCCCACGCCCAGGGGACGCTGCAGCAGGGGCGTGGCGAACGTGTTGTCCACGCACGTGAGCACCCCCTTTTCCCGTGCGGCGCGCACGAGTGCGGGCACGTCCGCGATCTCGAGCATGGGGTTGGTGGGGCTCTCGACCCAGAGCATGTCCGCGCCGTCGAGTGCCGCGGAGGTGGCCTCGGTGTCCGTGATGTCCACGGTGCGCACCGTGAAGATGCCGCGCTCCTGCCATGTGTGCGCGAGCGCCACGCTGCCCTGGTAGCTGTGGCGCGGCAGCACGAGCGTGCCGCCCACGGGCACGAGGGTGAGCACCGCGGTGATCGCGGCGAGCCCGGACGCGTAGGACAGCGCGGGGCACGGGGCCTCCTCGAGCTGGGCCAGGACGTCCTCGAACGCCTCCCACGTGGGGTTGGTCAGCCGAGCGTAGGTGCGGTCCGCGGGGTCGAGCTCCCCGGTGCCCCGGTAGGTGGAGGTCAGCACCACGGGCGGGTTCACGGGCGCGTCGTGTTCGTGGTCGGGGCGGCCGCCGGCGACCACCACGGTGTCTTTACGCATTGCTCCAGCCTAATCCCGCGGCGCCGTGCGGCCCGTCCTGTGGACGCCCACGGCACCGCTGTAGCTGTCGGGTGCGATCGCTACAGTGGGGGCGTGAAGCAATCAGCGCGCGGGGCCCTCATCGTGTTCGAAGGCGGTGACGGCGCCGGGAAGTCCACCCAGGCTGCGGCGCTCGTGGCCGCCCTGCGCCGCGACGGTCGTACCGTGACGCCCACGCGCGAGCCCGGGGGCACACCCCTCGCGGAATCTGTGCGCGCGCTCGTGCTCGATCCCTCCCACGCGCCGGTGTCCGCGGTGACCGAGGCACTGTTGTTCGCGTCCGCGCGCGCGGACCACGTGGCGCGCAGGATCCGCCCCGCCCTCGAGCGCGGGGAGGTCGTGATCTGCGACCGGTTCGTGGACTCCTCCGTGGCGTACCAGGGGGCGGGACGCGGGCTGGGCACCGAACGCGTGCTCGAACTGAACCGGTGGGCCGTGCAGGGTCTCGTCCCGGAGCTCACCGTGCTGTTGGACGTGGACCAGACCACCGCCGAGGCCCGACGCCGCGAGCGCGCCCTGGCCACGGACCGCATGGAGTCCGAGGCGCGGGCGTTCCACGACGCCGTCAACGCGGCCTTCCGCGAGCTCGCCGCGCATGCACCCTCCCGCTACCTGGTCCTGGACGCGTCCGCGCCCGCGGCCGAGCTCACGGACGCGATCGTGGACCGGGTCACCGGGATCCTCGCCGAGCGCACAGAGGTCTCCGCGTGAGCGTGTGGGACGAGGTCGTCGGTCAGCCCCGCGTGGTGGAGCAGTTACAACGCGCGGCCCGCGACAACGACCCGACCCACGCGTGGCTGTTCACCGGGCCCCCGGGCTCCGGTCGCTCCACGGCCGCGCGCGCCCTGGCCGCAGCGCTGTTGTGCGAGCACGGCACGGGCTGCGGCACGTGCCACGCGTGTCGCACGGCGTTCGCCGGGACCCACGCGGACGTGACCCATTTCGTCACGGAGAACCCGCAGATCAGCATCGAGGAAGCCCGCGAGCTCGTGGTCAAGGCGCAGGACCGGCCCTCCGTGGGCTCGTGGCGGATCATGATCGTCGAGGACGCCGACCGGATGACCGAGCGCACCTCCAACGTGATGCTCAAGAGCATCGAGGAACCCCCTCCGCACACCATCTGGTTGTTGTGCGCCCCCTCCCCCATGGACGTGCTCGTGACCATCCGTTCCCGCTGCCGCCCCGTGACCCTCAAGGTCCCGTCCCCCGAGGACGTCGCCCGGTTGCTCGTGGCCCGGCACGGGGTCCCGGAGCAGCGCGCCATCGAGTGCGCGCGGTTGTCCCAGTGCCACGTGGGCGTGGCCACGCGACTCGCCCTGTACGACGACGCCCGCACCCGCCGCCAGGAGGTCGTCTCCCTGCCACTGTCCATGCACGGGGTGACCCGGGCGGTCAAGGCCGCGGACCGCTTGCACCGCCTCGCCGTGGACGAGTCCACCGCGGACGCCGAGGCCCGCAACAACGAGGAACGCGCGCAGTTGCTCGCGGCCATGGGTGCCCCCGAAACCGGCCGTGTGCCACCCGCCATCCGGGGTGCCCTCAACCGGCTCGAAGCCGATCAGAAGCGACGCTCCCGGCGCATCCAGACCGACACCCTGGACCGCTTCCTGATCGACCTCACCACGTTCTACCGGGACGTGCTGAGCGTTCAGCTCGACACCGGGACGGCCCTGATCAACCAGCACCTGGGTGAGCAGATCCACGGGTACGCGACCAACACCACCGCCGAGCACACCTTGCACAAGATCGACGTGATCAGCGAGACCCGGCGCCGCATCCGCACCAACGTCAGCGCACAACTCGCTTTCGAGGCCATGATGGTGGCCATCGTCTGAGCCGAGAGGACCCCGTGAACCGTTCCCTCCCCCGCCGCCTGGCCGTCCTGCTGTGCACCGCCGCGCTGGCCTTGACCGCGTGCGCCGATCCCTCCCGGGAGTCCGGCGCCCGGGGCAGCGCGGACCCGGACGTCACCTCCGGCGTGGACTCCGCGCTGACGTCCTACTACACCCAGACGCCGCAGTGGCGGGAGTGCACCAAGACCTCCGAACGGCAACAGTTCCCGAGCGGTCTGGAGTGCGCGAGCATCACGGTCCCCGTGGACTACGCGAACCCCTCCGCAGGTGACACCACCGTGGAGATCGCCCGGTTGAAGGCCACCGGCTCCTCCCCCGCGGGTGCCCTGTTCCTCAACCCCGGCGGGCCGGGCGGATCCGGCGTGGACATGATGGGCTCCGCAGACTACTTCACGGCCAAGGAGGTGCGCAGGAAGTACGACCTCGTGGGGTTCGAC
This sequence comes from Kocuria sp. ICS0012, assembly GCF_001665945.1. Classification (NCBI taxonomy): domain Bacteria; kingdom Bacillati; phylum Actinomycetota; class Actinomycetes; order Micrococcales; family Micrococcaceae; genus Kocuria; species Kocuria sp. ICS0012. Next base: position 8,755 of record NZ_LZMM01000041.1, read on the forward strand.
CCCCGCGGTGTGGACCGTTCGGACGGGATCCGCTGTCTCACGGATCCGGAGATGGACCAGTGGCGTTCCGAACCGGCCTTCGACCCGCGCCGGCAGTCCCTGGACGAGGTGCGGCAGAGCTCCCGGGAGATCGGTGAGAAGTGCCACGAGCACTCCTCGGCCGTGGTCTCCCACATGGACACCCAGAGCGTGGCCCGGGACCTGGACGTCCTGCGCGCCGTCCTGGACCAGCCCGCGACCCACTACCTGGGGTTCTCCTACGGCACCGAGATCGGCGCCACGTACGCGCACCTGTTCCCCCAGCGTGCCGGGCGCATGGTGTTGGACGGCGCCGTGGACCCCACCCTGGACGATCGCGCCACCACGCTCGCGCAGGCCAAGGGCTTCGAGGACAACCTGCGCCACTTCGTGGCCGACTGCCAGGAGACGAACAACGACTGCGCCGTGGCCGGCGCGGACGTGGACGCGGGGATGGCCACCATCCAGCGCATGTTGCGCTCGGTGGCCCAGGACCGCCCCACGGTCTCGGACGGACGCTCCGTGACGCCGACCAATGCGATCGAGGGGATCCTGGTCCCCCTCTACTCGACCGCCTCGTACCCGCAGCTGAACTCCGCCCTGCAGCAGGCCCTGGACGGCAACCTGGACGCGCTCATGGCGTTCTCCGACTCCAACCACGGGCGTGAACCCTCCGGGAAGTACACGTCCAACGTGTCCATGGCGTTCACGGCGGTCTCCTGCCTGGACACGGTGTCCAACGACGTCACGGACGAACAGATGGCCCGGGCGGCCCGTGAGATGACCCAGCAGGCCCCCACGTTCGGTCCCTACCTGGGTTATGGTGCGGCCGCGTGCCAGGGCTGGCCGGACAAGCCCGTCAAGCCCTTGGACACGTATCGGGCGGATCTGGAGACTCCCACCCTGGTGATCGGCACGACCCACGATCCCGCCACCCCGTATCCGTGGGCCCATTCCCTGCAGCAGCAGATGGGCGACGCCCGTCTGCTCACCCACGAGGGATACGGGCACACCGCCTACACCTCCGGCAACCCCTGCGTGACCCGCGCCGTGGACGACTACCTCCTGGACGGCACCCTGCCGGACGAGGGTGCCACGTGCGGTGACTGAGGCCCGCCGCCGGGTGCCATCCACGCGGCCACCGGCCCCTGTACCCGGGTGATCCGTGATTGGTGGTGTTCCGGCCCGATCTGATACTGTTTCCGGGTGCATCTGGGCCGCAATGGTCCCGGTCACGCCGCCTTAGCTCAGTCGGTAGAGCGATTCACTCGTAATGAATAGGTCGCCGGTTCGATTCCGGCAGGCGGCTCCATGGACCATCCCCGTTCTCCCCGGCAGGACCTGCTGCGCGGAGGGCGGGGATCGTCATTTCCGCGCCTGCTCCCTGTTTAGTGCGGCTGGCCCCTGCCACCCGCCCTCCGTCGGCCGGCATCTGTGGTTTCAGGCCTGTGGGTCCTTACGCCGGTGACATATTGGCAACGATTTCGCGCAACACTTCCTAAACACAACGCTGTTCCATAACATATGTGTCAGGACGTTGTGGCTCTGGCTGCCCAATGATCCAGGACAGGGGACACCATGGCGCCCCGGGGGTTCCTTCAATCGGCCGAGATCCACGACCGACGGGCAAGGGGAACCCCCGGAGCCCCTCCCGAGCCTGAGACGCCACCGTCCACACCCACATTTGTTGCCTGCGGGCATCGGGTGCGCTGAGGGTGCAATACCTCTGAGACACCGCTCATCCGATGTGAACGTCAACCACCCAGGGGAACGTCAACCATCCCGAGAGACGTAACGGATCCGATCACACACCCGTTACCCGGTGGGACCCTCAATCCTCCGGCGAGTGCTCCGCATGCTCACCGAGCAGCCGCTCCGCCGCAGTTACGTACTCCGTCACGACCGTTGAGCGGCGTTGGATGGCGCTCACACCCTGCGATGGTGCCGAGAGCTGCTCGGGGGACCCAGCGGCGTCGCCCCCGGAACCTGGCTCACCCACGAGACCCGACGTCCCCTCCCCCGCCATACCCGACGCGAACGAATGGGCATGGGAACCCGCGGCGAACCGCGCCATGGTGAGCGCCTCCGCGGCCTGGGCCATGGAATTGCCGGCCCGGGAGAGCTGCCGGTGCACGTCCGAGAGGTAACCGTCCGTGGAGTGCGGGATGTCCTGCGAGCGCGATGGGGCGCGCACGTGCGCCTCCATGCACACGGCGCGCACCCTGGGCAACAGGTCCGCGAGGTCGTTGGCCACCGGCACGGCGGCGGCGCGCAGTTCGGGGTCGCGCACGGATTCCAGGATCTGGTGGTAGCGGTCCAGGCCGCGCTTGAAGCGGTCGTGGGCCCGGCGCCAGACGCCCTCGCCCAGTTCACGTTCGTCGCGGCGCGTGGCCCTGTAGTCGCTGAAGAAACCCACCGATACCCCTTTCCGATCCGCCACCCGCGGGCAGCAGTCAATGGTACCGCTTCAGCAGCACCGGCCCTCGGGGTGCGCCTCCTGCCAGTCCTGGTAGTCCCGCCAGAATTCGCGTTCCGTCATGAGCGGCGTCCCGCACCCCGAGGCCCGGTGGTACTGCACGTAGTGCTCGTACTTGTCCGCACCGAGCACCCCGTTGCCGAAGCGCAACGCGCCGCGCCACCACGAGCCGACGCGGGCGAGCACCGGGATCTGCGCCGCGCCCGACATCAGTGGTGTCCTCCGCCGGTGGGGGTGCGCTGCTCGATCGGCAGCGCGTCCCATTGCTTGGCCAAGGCCTTCTCGGACGGTGTGGCTCCCAGGCCCGACGGCGCGTAGAAGCGGGACTCCACGTAGGGGTCCTCGTGCGTGCGGCGCTCGTGCCCGCGCAACGCCTTGACGGCCTCCACGACGGCCATGATCACCACGATGATCGTGAGCACCACGAAGAGGATGGACAGGGTGCCCTGCACGAACGTGTTGCGCACGACCGCTTCCATGGCCTCCACGTTCTTGGCGGTCCCGAAGCTCGTCTGTCCCTGGGCCAGTGCGTCCTTGAACGCGAAGTGGTTGGCCCAGTAGCCCACCTTGGGGTCCGGGGAGAAGATCTTCTGCCAGGACCCCGTGACGGTAACCAGGACGTCGAATGCGAGCGGCAGCAGGATGATCCACAGGTACTTGAAGCGGTGCAGGTTGGCCGCTATGGCCAGACACACCGCGAGCGCGATGGCCGCGAGCAGCTGGTTGGCGATGCCGAACAGCGGGAAGAACGTGTTGATACCGCCCAGCGGGTCCGTGACGCCCAGGATCAGGATGGATCCCCAGCCGGCGACCATGATGGCCGTGGTGAGCCACGCACCCGCGCGCCAATCGGCGTCGCGGAACTTGGGGATGAAGTTGCCCAGGGTGTCGGTGAGCATGAAGCGGGCCACGCGCGTGCCGGCGTCCACCGCGGTGAGGATGAACAGGGCCTCGAACATGATCGCGAAGTGGTACCAGAAGCTCATCATGGAGGCCCCGCCGAGCCACTGGTGCATGATGTGCGACAGCCCGAGCGCGAGGGTGGGTGCGCCACCCGTGCGGGAGATGATGGTCTCTTCGCCCACGGCGTCCGCGGTGCCCTGCAGCAGTTCCGGGGTCACGTGCACGCCGGAGAGACCCAGCGAGTTCACGAACGCCGCGGCGCCCTCCACGGTGCCCATGGTGGCCGCCGGGGAGGAGTTCATCGCGAAGTAGATGCCGCGGTCGATCGACACCGCCGCCACGAGCGCCATGATGGCCACGAAGGACTCCATGAGCATGCCGCCGTACCCGATGAACCGGGTCTGGCGTTCCTTCTCGATCATCTTGGGCGTGGTCCCGGATGCGATCAGAGCGTGGAACCCGGAGAGCGCACCGCATGCGATGGTCACAAACAGGAACGGGAACAGAGAACCGGAGAACACGGGCCCGTCCGAACGGCCCGCGAACTCGCTGACCGCGGGGACTGTGATCTCCGGGCGCACCACCACGATGGCGGCCGCGAGCAGCACGATGGTGCCCACCTTCATGAACGTGGAGAGGTAGTCGCGCGGGGACAGCAGCAACCACACGGGTAGCACGGCCGCGATGAAACCGTAGACGATCACGCACCACGCGAGGGTCACGCGGTCCAGGGTGAACAATTGGGCGCCGAGGTCCGTGCCCGCGACCCAGCCACCGGCAACGATCGCGGCCATGAGCAGGACGAACCCGATGATCGAGACCTCCATGACCTTGCCCGGGCGCAAGTACCGCAGGTAGACACCCATGAACAGCGCGATGGGGATCGTCATCCCCACGGAGAACACACCCCACGGCGACTCGCCCAGGGCATTGACCACCACGAGCGCGAGGATGGCCACGATGATGATCATGATCGCCAAGGTCGCGATGATGGCGGCGTACCCGCCCACCACGCCGAGCTCCTCACGGGCCATCTGACCCAGGGAACGGCCACCGCGGCGCATGGAGAAGAAGAGCACCAGGTAGTCCTGGACCGCACCGGCCAGGATCACGCCCACGATGATCCAGATGGTCCCGGGGAGGTAGCCCATCTGGGCGGCCAACACCGGTCCCACGAGCGGGCCCGCGCCGGCGATGGCCGCGAAGTGGTGGCCGTAGAGCACCCGCCGGTCGGTGGGCATGAAGTCCTTACCGTTGGCGTTGTACTCCGCCGGCGTAGCGCGACGGTCGTCCGGGCGGGTCAGCTTCCGTTCGATGAACTTGGAGTAGAAGCGGTACGCGATGAAGTAGCTGCACACCGCCGCGAAGACAAACCAGATGGCGTTGATGGACTCACCACGCGCGAACGCGATCATGGCCCATGCGATCGCGCCCAGCAGGGCGATGCCCACCCAGATCACGATCCGCAGCGGGGTCCAGCGAGTCTGCTCGTGTTCCAGGACCTCGGGGTCCACGTGATTGGGGGGAAGGTCGGTGCGACCCTCGCCCGCGGGCCGGGGTGCGCCCGCCGATTGCTGATGTGTGGTGCTCATGGGGAAGGCTCCGGATCTCGTGCCAACACGCTGGCAGAAGCGTGAGACTGTTGGCACGAGTGTATGCGAGCGGGACCACATTGTCCCGGCATTGGCACCCTGTCTCGGGCACCCCGATCACACGGTCAGCAGCACCTTGCCCACGTGCGATCCGCTGTCGAAGTACTCGTGCGCTTCACGCACCTGGTCGAGCGGGAACGTGCGCGCGACCAGGGGGCGCACCTGTCCGGACGCCACGAGCGGCCACACGTATTCGCCCACCGCCGCCATGATCCGCGCCTTCTCGTCCGCCGGGCGTGCCCGCAGGGTCGTACCGATCACCGCGGCCCGCTTGTTGAGCAACCGTCCCACGTTGAGTTCGCCCTTGATCCCGCCCTGCGTCCCGATGATCACGATGCGCCCGTTCGTCGCCGCGGCCCGGAGGTTGGGCTCGAGGTACTTGGCGCCGACGACGTCCAGGATCACGTCCGCGCCGTGGCCGTCCGTGAGTTCGTGGACCCGCTCCACGAAGTCCTCGTCCTTGTAGTTGATGGGCGTGGCGCCGAGCTCGCTCACGACGCGCATCTTCTCGTCACTGCCCACGGTCGCCAGCACCGTGAGCCCCAGGGCGCGGGCCACCTGGATCGCGTGCGTCCCGATCCCGCCCGCTCCGCCGTGGACGAGCAGGGTTTCCCCCTCCCGGGCCGCGGCGGCCATGAACACGTTGGAGTACACGGTCGCTGCCACCTCGGGCAGCCCCGCCGCGGCGACCGGGTCCACACCGTCGGGCAGCGGGAGGACCTGCCGCCACGGCGCGACCACGCGTTCGGCGTAGCCGCCCGAGTCCACCAGGGCGACGACGCTGTCGCCCACCGCGAGCCCCGCCGCCTCCGGGACGTCCGCCCCGAGTTCCACGACCGTGCCCGACACCTCCAGGCCGAAGATGTCCGTGGCGTCCGGCGGGACGGGGTAGTTGCCGTTGCGCTGCATGACGTCCGCGCGATTGAGCCCCGCGGCGGTCACGGCGATCAGGACCCCCTCTGGGATCAGCTGTGGCTCGGCGGTCTCCGCGGCCTCGAGGACCTCCGGCCCCCCCGATCGGACATCGCGTACTGCTCGCATGGCACTTCCTTCTCTGACGACGGCGTTGTACCCCATTCTCCCGCAGCGGCATCACCCGCGCCAGGGGCGCACCACCGCACCCCTCCCTCCCTGCACCGCGCCGAGGGCATTGGCCCCCCGGGCGCGGCGCATGGAATAATGGCGATTCGTTCGCCCGCGCCGCCGCGGGAGCGCGCGACACTGGAAGGTTGTCCGAGCGGCCTAAGGAGCTGGTCTTGAAAACCAGTGTGCGGTAACCCCGTACCAAGGGTTCAAATCCCTTACCTTCCGCCCAGTTCGAAAGCCCCGGATTCCTGTTCCGTCAGGAATCCGGGGCCTTCGTATGTCCGGCCCTACTGGCACGGATCAGTCGCCCCACCAGCCCTCGGGTTCATGGGGCGCGCGGCGGAGCACACGGCGGTCCACCAAGGTCGCCCCACGTCAGAAAAAGTTTGTCGTTTGCATGGATTCTGGCCGCCTCCGAAATAGACAGCAGCCTGTGATTTGCCTCACAATGCGGCCCCCACCCATCCGCCAAAAGGCCATCGTCAAGAAGAGGTCCGCTCTCCTCGCCCTTCCCACTCTCACCCTGGGGGCTCTGGCGCTCACACCCGCGGCCGCGGGTGCCGTGAACCCGATGAACCCCGCGCTGCCCCTGGCCACGGACGTGCCCATCGCGTGCGGCCAGTTCGTGTCCTCGCACATGGCGATGCCCGGAGGCCCCGCCGACACCGGGGCAGACGGGACCGGCCGTGGTGCTGGGCCACGTGAACGCCACGGGCGGTGGGCCAGGCGTCTTCGCGGACCTGCCCGTCCTGACGCCGGGGGACGAGATCCGCGTGCAACGTGCAGATGGCACGCAAGCCCAGTTCCGGGTCACGCACGCGGAACGCTACGCCAAGGACGCCTTCCCCACGATGCGCGTCTACGGGAACACGGCGGACCCGCAACTGCGGCTCATCACGTGCGACCGCTACGACCCCGCCACCGGCACCTTCGACGAGAATCTCGTGGCCTACGCGACCCTCGTCACCAGGGGAAGCACCCAGCGGTTCCCGAAGTGCAGTCCGGGCGCGGAGCTCAGAGCCCCACGACCTCCCGCAGCTGTTCACTGATCCGCTCGAGCCGCGCCGCGGCCTCCTCGCGGGGAACGGCACCGCCCTCGGGAACCGGGAGGACGACCTCGAGGTAACACTTGAGCTTGGGCTCGGTCCCGGAGGGCCGCACGATCACGCGGTCATCGGCCTCGGTGCGGATGAGGATCCCCTCGGTGGGCAGCATTTCGGGCCCGCCCTTGGACAGATCCGTGTACTCGACCACGGACGAGCCCGCGATCTCCCGCGGCGGGTTCCCCCGCAACCGGTCCAGCCCGCGGGTGATGAGCGAGAGATCCGCCACCCGGAACGTCAACGGCGCGGTCGCGTAGAGCCCGTGGAGCGTGGCGAGCCGGTCCAGTTCCTGCTGCACCGTGGCGCCCCGGTCCTTGAGAGCGGCCACGTAGGAGGCCACCCGCACGGCCGTGGAGATCCCGTCCTTGTCACGCACGGCGCTGGGATCGGTGCAATAGCCGATGGCTTCCTCGTACCCGAAACGCAGCCCGGGGGTGCGGGCGATCCACTTGAACCCCGTGAGGGTCTGACGGAACGAGAGCCCGTGGTGCTCGGCGATCCGCCCGAGCAACCGCCCGGAGACGATCGAGCACGCGAGGGTGTCCCCCGCGCGATCGGGATCCGCTGCGGCGTTCTCCCCCAGCAACGCGCCGAGCTCGTCGCCGCTCAGTCGCCGCCAGTCACGTGCGGGATCGCCCGTGCCCGCGCCCGTGGGGATGGCGACGGCGCAGCGGTCCGCGTCCGGGTCCAGGGCGATCGCGACGTCCGCGTCCTGGTCCGCTGCGAGTGCCACGAGCAGGTCCATGGCCCCGGGTTCCTCCGGATTGGGAAAGGTCACAGTCGGGAAGTCGGGATCCGGCTCGGCCTGTTCGGCCACCACGGAGACCCGCTCGAAACCGGCGCCACGCAGTACGGCGAGCGCGGTGTCCAGGCCCACGCCGTGCATGGGGGTCAGCGCGATGGAGATCTCGGAACGGGCCTCGGGGTCGCGCAGGCACCCGGCGCGTTCGATGTAGCCGGCGACCAGATCGGCGTCGGCGGCTGAAACACGCGAGGAGTCCCGGGGAACGCGATCCGCGGGAGGGGCGGCGGCCATGTGCTCAGCGATCAGGGCGTCGTCCGGGGGCACGATCTGCACGCCGCGCTCGTCGTCGGAGCCCACCGCGCGACCGCCCAGGTAGACCTTGTACCCGTTGTCCGCGGGCGGATTGTGGGACGCGGTGACCATGACGCCGGCGTCCGCGCCCAGTTGGCGTACGGCGTAGGCCACGAGCGGGGTGGGCAGCCGGGACGGCAACCGCACGGCCCGGCATCCGGCGGCGGAGAAGACCGCAGCGGCGTCGGCGGCGAAGTCCTCGGAACCGTGGCGCGCATCGCACCCGACCACGACCAGGGGCGCGGGCCCCGAGCGCTCCGTGAGGAAGGAGGCGAGCCCGGCGCTCGCGCGGATCACGACCGCGCGGTTCATCCGCGATTCCCCCGCGCCCACGGCCGCGCGCAGCCCGGCGGTGCCGAACACGAGCGGTCCGGAGAAGCGCAAGTCGAGCTCGGCGAGCGCGGGCTCGTCACCGGAGGCGGCGGCGTTCGACAGCTCGGTGAGTTCGTCGCGGGTCGCGGGATCGGGGTCGTGCTCGACCCACTGCCGCACCCGCTCGAGCAGCTGGTCGCTCATCAGGAATCGAGCCCCTCGAGCACCGCGCGGGTCCCGGACAGCCCGAGGCGCGTGGCGCCGGCGTCGATCATGGCCAGCGCGGCCTCGGTCGTGCGGATCCCGCCGGAGGCCTTCACGCCCAGGCGCCCGCCCACGGTCTCGGCCATGAGGCGCACCGCCTCGACCGACGCCCCGCCCGCGGGGTGGAAGCCCGTGGACGTCTTGACGAAGTCCGCGCCGGCGGCCTCGGCCTCGCGGCACGCGGCCACGATCTGATCGTCGGTCAGGGTCGCGGACTCGATGATCACCTTGAGCACCGCGGGCGCGGGGCACGCCGCGCGCACGGCCTCGATGTCGTCGCGCACGCCGTCCCAGTCCCCCGCGACGGCGAGGCCCAGGTTGATGACCATGTCCACCTCGTCCGCGCCGTTCGCCACGGACACGGCTGCCTCCGCGGCCTTGACCTGGGCGGGGTGCGCGCCGGACGGGAAGCCGCACACGGTCGCGAGCTTGACCCCCTCGGGCAGGTCCACGTCCAGCCGGGACGGGGAGACACAGATGGAGTACGTCCCGAGTCCACCCGCCTCCCGGGCGAGCTCGGCGACCTGATCGGCGGTGGACTCGGGCTTGAGCAGGGTGTGGTCGACCATGGCGGCCAGTTCTTCACGGGTGATCATGCGGTTCTCCTCGCGGGGGTGGTGCGGCGCGGTGACAATGCACCACGGTGGGGCGACGACGCCCGGTCCCCGAGCGTCGTCGTTGCGGTCGGACGGTGGGTCAGGCGATGCGATCCAGCACGACGTCGTCGCGCGCCCCGGTGCCCTCGGCGGCATCTGGGTCGATCGTGGCGCCGCCGTGGAGGGACTCGAGCGCGCGCTCGAAGCGGTCGGGGGTGTCGGTGTGCAGGGTGAACAGCTTCTGGCCCTTACTCACGCGCTCACCGGGCACCGCGTGGATCTCCACGCCGGCGCCGGCCTGGACGGGGTCGCCCTGCCGGGCGCGGCCAGCACCCAGTCGCCAGGACGCCACGCCCACGGACATCGCGTCCATCTCGATGAGCACGCCCGAGGTCTCGGCCAGCACGTCCTGCGTGTGCTCCGCCTGCGGCAGCTGGGCGTCCGGGTCCCCGCCCTGGGCGGCGACCATGCGCTTCCACGTGTCCATCGCGCGGCCGTCGCGCAGGGCCTCCTCGACGTCCGCGTCGTGCACGCCGGCCGCCGCGAGCATCTCGCGGGCCAACGCCACGGTCAGGCGCACGACGTCGCTCGGGCCACCCCCGGCCAGCACCTCGACCGATTCGCGCACCTCCAGGGCGTTGCCCACGGTGCGCCCCAGCGGGCGGGACATGTCGGTGAGCAGGGCCACGGTGTCCACGCCGTGGTCCTTGCCGAGCTCGACCATGGTGCGCGCGAGTTCGCGGGCGTCCTCCTCCGCCTTCATGAACGCGCCCGGGCCGGTCTTGACGTCCAGGACCAGGGCTCCGGTGCCCTCGGCGATCTTCTTGGACATGATCGAGGAGGCGATCAGCGGGATGCACTCCACCGTGGAGGTGGTGTCACGCAGCGCGTAGAGCTTCTTGTCCGCGGGGGCCAGGCCGGTTCCGGCGGCGCAGATCACCGCGCCCACGGTGTCCAGGATGTCCATCATCTCGGCGTTGCTCAGATCCGCACGCCACCCGGGGATGGCCTCCATCTTGTCCAGGGTCCCACCGGTGTGCCCGAGCCCCCGCCCGGACAGCTGCGGGACGGCCACCCCGAAGCTCGCGACGAGCGGGGCGAGCGGCAGCGTGATCTTGTCCCCCACGCCACCCGTAGAGTGCTTGTCCGCCGTGGGGCGGGACAGCTCCCCGAAATTCATGCGCTCGCCCGAATCGATCATGGCCTGGGTCCAGTGCGAGATCTCCGCTCGGTCCATCCCGTTGAGGAAGATCGCCATGGCCAGCGCGGACATCTGCTCGTCCGCGACCACGCCGCGCGTGTAGGCGTCGATCACCCAGTCGATGGCCTCGGGAGACAGCGTCTCGCGGTCCCGTTTCATGCGGATGACGTCGACGGCGTCGAACGCTTCAACCACCGTGATCACTCCCTCGTGTAGCTGCGGCACGGTGTCGTGTCGGCGCCGGGCGTCCCAGGACACGACCTGTCCTGCAATCCTAGGCGGCGTATCGGAAAATTTGTCAATTATAGTTTTGACAAATGTTCGCGCCGCGGCGGATCCCGTCGCGGCGCCGGAAGTCGAAAGCTGGGGTCACCGTGGACCGTTTCCAGGGCCTGGTGGGGATCGTCCTCATCCTGGGCATCATCATTCTCCTATCCCGCCACCGCACCGCGATCAAGTGGCGCACTCTGGCGGTGGGACTGCTGTTGCAGGTGGGTGTGGCGCTGCTGATCCTCAAGTGGGGTCCGGGCTACGAGGCCCTGAAATGGTTCTCCGGCCTGGTCCAGGGACTGATCGGGTTCACGAACGAGGGCACGCAGTTCGTCTTCGGCGGGCTGCTCAGTGACAACAACGGGTTCGTGTTCGCGCTCAGTGTGCTGCCCGTGATCATCTTCCTGGGTGCCGTGATCGGTGCGTTGTACTACCTGCGGGTCATCCAGGTCTTCGTGCACGTGTTGGGCACGACGCTGAACAAGGTCATGGGCACGTCCAAGATCGAGTCCGTGTTCGCGTCCACCGTGATCTTCCTGGGCCAGAGCGAGGCACCGCTCATGATCAAGCCGTACCTGAGCAAGCTCACCCGCTCCGAACTGTTCGCGTGTATGACCGGTGGGTTCGCCGCCGTGGCCGGATCGACCCTCGTGGGGTACTCCCTGCTGGGCGCACCGCTGCCCTATTTGCTCGCCGCGTCTGTGATGAACGCCCCCGGTTCCCTGCTCGTGGCCAAGGCCCTCATGCCCGAGACCGAGACCTCCGTGGCCTCCGTGAACACGCTGAAGGTCCGGGACACCGAGTCCAAGAACCTGATCGACGCGATCGGCAACGGCGCCATCAGCGGCGGCCGGATCGCCGTGATCGTGGGCTGCCTGCTGATCGCGTTCATCGCGCTGATCGCCTTGGTCTCCGCCGTGCTCGGCTGGGTCGGCTCACTCTTCGGTTTCGAGGGCTGGTCCCTCGAGGGGCTGTTCGGGATCATCTTCGCGCCGCTCGCGTGGGCCCTGGGCGTGCCGTGGCAGGACGCCGCACAGGTGGGCAACTTCATCGGCCAGAAGACCATCCTCAACGAGTTCGTGGGCTACACCGCGTTCGGCCCGGAGATCCCCAACCTGGATCCCCAGTCCGTGCTGATCACCACGTTCGCGCTCGCGGGCTTCGCCAACCTGTCCTCGATCGCGATCCAGATCGGTTCCATCGGCGGGCTGGCCCCGGACCGGCGCGCGGACGTGGCCCAGATGGGCTTGTTCGCCCTGTTCGGCGGGTTCCTCACGAACATGCTCAACGCCGCGCTCGTCGGCGTGATCATCGGGCTGTGACGGTGACGGCACTTCCGGTGACCGGAGCGCCGTCGTGGAGCTGACCGCGCGGGACGTCCAGTCCCTGGAGGCGGCCCGGCTCTACCACGAACGCGGCCTGTCCCAGGCGGAGGTGGCCCGGACACTGGCCATGTCCCGCCCCACGGTGTCCAAACTGCTGCAGCACGCGCGCGAGCGCGGTTTCGTGAGCATCGAGATCCGGGACCCCCGCACGGTGTCCACGGACGTGGGGCGCGAGCTGTGCTCCGCGTTCGGGCTCGCCCAGGCCACCGTGGTGGCCGATGCGGAGACCGAGCACGAGTTGCTGCACAACCTGGGTGCCGCCGGGGCGCGCATGCTCGAGGAGAATGTGGCCGACGGCGATCTCGTGGGCATCACGTGGGGTCGCACCATGCGCGCCGTGGCCCAGGCGCTGACCCCCCAACCGCGTAGCGGCGTGCACATGGTCCAGCTCAAAGGCGGCAGCAGCCTGGCCTCACCGGCGGCGGGGCACTTCGAGACCGTGCGGATGTTCTGCACCGCGTTCAACGCCTACCCCCACACGCTGCCCCTCCCGGCGCTCTTCGACAGCCCCGAGGTCAAACGCCTCGTGGCGCAGGACCGGCACATCGAGTACGTCCTGGACCTGGGCCGCAGCGCCCGGGTGGCGGTGTTCACCGTGGGCTCCGCCGGACGGGACGCACCCCTGCTCGCACGCGACTACCTGACCACCGAGGAGCGGGAAGGGGTCGCGCAGCGCGCGGTGGGTGACCTGTGTTCGCATTTCATTGACGACGCCGGCAACCCCGCCGTGCCCGAGCTCGACGCCCGCACCGTGGCCATCCCCCTGGACTCCCTGCGGCACAAGGAGATCCGGATCTGCGTGGCCGGCGGAACAGCGAAGACCCCGGTCCTGCGCGCGGCACTGCGGGCCGGGTACGTGTCCCACCTCGTCACCGACGAACGCACCGCCCGCACCCTCCTGGGCTGAGCCGACGGCGCGGTTGTGGTGGGACCCGCATGGTTCGGCGCGATCCCGGCCGGGTCGACGTGATCCCGGCGGCGCCGGCCCGAGCCCACCCGTCCCGGTCCCATGGCGCGCGGTTGCTCCGCGCACGGTCACTCCCCGTATGACGCCGCCCGGACCGGATCACTGCCGGGCGCGCGGCTCCCCCAGGATCTCCCGGGCGATGGCGTCCGCGTCCGCGATGGTCCGGGCACCCAGGTGGGCCGGTGCACCGGCCTCGGCCGCGATCGACACACCCCACTGCACCGAGGACAGTTGTAGACCGATCACGTGGATGCCCGGTTCCACCGCGTCTTTGTCCCCCACGGCGCGGTAGACGAACGAGCCGGCCGCGGCGTCGTCGTCGTGGGCACCCCGCGGACGCTCGCGCGAGACGTCCAGACCCGTGCTTGTCTCGGGGCTCGCGCCGTCGCGCGTCTCCATGAGTTTCGCGCGCACCAGGCCGCGCTCGTGCATGTGCGTGAGCAGCGGGGAGATGTTGCGGTGGACGTCGTTGCTCGGGGACATGGCCTCGATCATCCACCGTGAGCGCACGGGTGCCGCCTCGACCCACGGGGACGCGGCCACGAAGTAACCCTCGGAGCGGTCCACGACGAAGCGCGGTTCGGGGCCCAGGAACCGCACGATCCCCGCGCGGGTCAGCGCGGCGAGCTGCTGGATCCGCAGCACGGGCGGTCCGGAGGCCAGCCCCTCCACGAAGGGTTCGAACTCGCGCTGCAGCTCGTGGACCCAGGACGAGTCCGAGATGCCGATCTCCGCAAGGACGCACTTGAGCACGCTGCGCGCGGCATTGAGGGACGCGATCGCCATCTTGACGGGATCGTCCTCACCCTGCAGGGACCCGTGGACGTCCCGGTCCAGGTAGTGCACCACGGCGGCCGCGTACTCGTCGTGGCTCGCGAAGCTCACGTCCTCGAAGGGCCGAGCGAGCCGGGCCTGCTGCAGTTGCCGCCCGGGGACCACCGAGTCCGAGATCAGCGCATCGCTCTTGCGCGCCCAGTTCACGTCCGTGCGATCCGTGAGGATTTCATCCAGCCGGTCCAGGAACGCCCGGGGGTCCCCCAGGAACGCGTCCGGTGCCGTGCGCGCGAGCACCACGTAGTAGTTCCACACGGCGTCCTTGCGGATCAGGGGTCCGAGTTGCCGGTCGAAGGACAGCTCGCCGGGGCTCGAGGCCGCAACGTGGCGCACCGCGTCCACGGTGAAGAAGCGGGTCTGCAACGACGCCGCGTAGTACCCCCGGAGCCGCGGCTTCGCCCGGTACGGCGTTCCGCGACGCGAGCCCGCCACGATCTTCGGTTCCCGTCCGGAGGGGTGGTACACCAACCGTTCGGGGTTGTCCAGATCGGTCGTAAAGCGGCCTCCCCGCCCCTCGGTGAGCTGGGCGAGCGCGTCGCAGAAGTTCAGGCCCATGCCCCGCACGAGCACCGTCTCGCCGTGCGGTAGATCGGGCCACGCGGCGTCCGCGGGCACGGTGGGCGGCCAGTACGTCAGCCCGTGTTCGGCGGCGCCGTCCACGAGTTCCTTCTGGGACGGACGCAGGTGCGCGTCCAGGTGGCCCAGCGCGAGCACGACAGCGTCCGCGGGCAGCACCACACCGCCCGCGAGTTCCACGGAGTAGCGATGACGCCCGTCCGTCCTGACCCACGCGTCCACGGCCTCGGCGCGGTGCACCGCGAGCTCCACGGTGCGCGGCAGGTTCTCCCGCAGGGTCGCGAAGACCCACGCGAGGTAGCGCCCGTACGTGGCGCGCGGCGGGTACCCCTGCGGGGTCAGCCGCGCGAGTTGGTCGCGTTGCTCGTCCGTGAGCGGGCTCACCGGGGTGATCTCCCCGGCGACGACGCCGCGGCGCCACCGTTCGAAGCTCACCCCCCGCAGGGGCTCCAGCGCGGGGACTGCCAATGCGCCGTCGGCGGCGATCACGGTGGGGAAAAGAGAAGGGGTGTTCATGAGGAACAGCTCCGACTGGTCGGTGCGCCACACGTGCCCCGGTCCGGGAGGAAAAGGATCCACCAGGTCCACGTGGACGCGGATCCCGTGGGCCGCGGAGTGCGCCGCGAGCCGTTCCACCACGGACAGGCCTCTGGGGCCCGCTCCCACCACCACCACGCGTTGCTGAATCACCACGTCCTTCAGGATAACGAAGGGTGACCCCCGTTCGGGCCGGGCATGAATCCGACGTGGACGTCCGGCCGGTGTCGCGCTCGAGTGCTCGACGGACCGACCAGCACACCACCCGCGGGCGTGCCGCGGGCCTGGCAGACCGCTCCCGATGCGCATGTGCACGCGCTCGTCTGTGACCGTTACCCTTACAGGGGCCCGGCCCCGGAAGGCCCGCCCGACCCCGTCCGCTCCAACGCTGGGAACCTCTCCATGTCCTCTGCCGCTCCGGCCGAACCACGCACGTTCGCCCCCCAGGGCACCACCGGGACCATTGCGGTGCTGCTCGTGGCCGCGTTCGTGGTGATCCTCAACGAGACCGTCCTGAACGTGGCGCTGCCCCACATCATGGGAGACCTGCACGTGGACGCCGCCACGGTGCAGTGGGTGACCACGTCCTTCATGCTCACGATGGCCGTGGTGATCCCCACCACCGGGTTCCTGCTACAACGCTTCAGTACCCGCGCGGTCTTCGCCCTGGCCATGGGCAGTTTCGCGGCCGGGACCCTGCTGGCCGCGCTGTCCCCGAGTTTCGGGGTGCTGATCGCCGCGCGCGTGATTCAGGCCTTCGGCTCGGCGATCATGCTCCCGCTGCTGATGACCACCATCCTCATGCTCGTCCCCCAGCAGCGCCGCGGGGTGGTGATGGGCAACGTGTCCATCGTGATCTCGGTGGCCCCCGCCCTGGGTCCCACGCTGTCCGGGTTGATCCTGGCGCACTTTCCGTGGCGCACGGTGTTCTGGTTCGTGTTGCCCATCGTCCTGCTAGCCCTGGTGATCGGCCTGCTGCGGTTGCGGGACGTGAGCGAACGCGGGAGCCTCACACTGGACCTGCTGTCCGTGGTGCTGTCCGTGCTGGGCTTCGGTTCCCTGGTCCAGGGCCTGTCCGTGGTGGGGGCCGCCGGTTCCCACGCCGGCGCCGAGTCCGGCTGGCTTTCCACGACCGCCGGCGGTGCCACCGTGCTCGCGCTGGGCGTGGTCCTCGTGGCCCTGTTCGTGTGGCGGCAGATCCGGTTGCAGCGCAAGGACCAACCGTTCCTGGACCTGCGCACGTTCCGGCACCGGGACTTCACGGTCTCCGTGGCGGTGCTCGCGCTCGGCATGATGGCGTTGTTCGGCGGGGTGATCGTGTTGCCCCTCTACCTGCAGACGGGCCGCGGGCTGGACACCCTGCAGACCGGCCTGATCCTGCTGCCCGGTGGGCTCATCATGGGTCTGCTGGGACCGCTCGTGGGTCGGTTGTTCGACGCGTTCGGCCCCCGCCCCCTGGCTGTTCCCGGCGCCGCACTGCTGACCCTCGTGATGTTCGGCTTCTCCCGGTTGCAGTCCGACACCCCCGTGTGGTGGATCGTGACCCTGCAGATCTCCATGTCCGTGGGGCTCGCGC
Organism: Kocuria sp. ICS0012; assembly: GCF_001665945.1. NCBI lineage: Bacteria > Bacillati > Actinomycetota > Actinomycetes > Micrococcales > Micrococcaceae > Kocuria > Kocuria sp. ICS0012. The sequence goes on from NZ_LZMM01000041.1 coordinate 25,607, forward strand.
TGATCTTCACGCCCGCGTTCACCTCCGGGCTGAACCCGCTGCCGCCGCAGTTGTACTCGCACGGTTCCGCGACGCTGTCCACGTTGCAACAGGTGGCCGGCGGCGCGGGCACGGCGTTGCTCGTGGGCGTCCTGCAGGCCGGCACCGTGATTCATGGACAGGCCGACGGCACCACCGTGACCGATTCCATCCCCGGCGTCCACGCGGCATTCGTCACCGCCACGGTGATCGCGGCGACCGTCCTCGTGCTCACGTGCTTCATGCGCCGCTCCACCCCCACGGAACTGACCCGCGTGGGGGACGACGCCGCTCGGTAATGTTCGCGCGCGGATGCCGCAGCGCTGTCGTACCCCGCCCACGAACCGCTCGAGAACATCCGAGGCCCGAAAAGGCACGCTGCCAATCGGTGGCGTGCCCTTTCGGGCCAGGAATGCAGCGGGTGGATCACCGCGGGGCGGTCACTTGATGCGGGTGACCTTGACACCCCCGCGCGGGGTCCAGGTGTACTGCGTGCGCTCGCCCGTCTTGATGTTCTGGAACCGCTGGTAGGCGCCGGTGGACGTGCGGACCTCCGGGGAGATCGGGTACCCCGCCTTGGTCTCGTACCCCTTGCGGACCCAGACTCGGCCGATGCCCGAGCTCTCGACGATCGGTTGCGCACCCGTGCGAGCGCTCCACAGGATCTTGGTGGTCTTGCCCGAACGCGGGTCCACGAAGCTCTGGTAGTAGCCTCCCGTGGCGGTGCGCTGCTCGTTGTTGAACGGGATGCCCACCGCGCGGGCACCGCCCAGGCCCTCGTGGCGCGAGCCGATGCCCGTCCACGTGCGGACCTCGCGCACCCCGGTGCGGGAGGACCAGTAGAGCTTGGTGGTGCGCCCGTTCTTCACGAAGTGCTGCACGACGCCGCCCACGCCCGTGTCCCGCTCCCCGGTGGTCGGATTGCCGTAGACGCCCGCCCCGCCGTGGGACTTGTAGTACGTGGCGATCGCCCCGCGCGTGGTGGGCGCCACCGCGCGGGCGGCGCGCACCGCGTCCACCTTGCGGTAACCGTTCACGTTCACGCCGGTGTCCCGCAGGGTCTTGCGGATGGCCTCCACGCCGATGTTCGGGTTGCGTTCCTTCATGAGCGCGATCACCCCGGACACGTGCGGCGCCGCCATGGACGTCCCGCTCAGGTCCCCGTACGAGGGAGCGCCCAGGCTGAACGCCCCCGTGTTGACCGTGGACCAGATCGGCGCGTTGGTGTCCCCGCCCGGGGCTGCGACGTCCACCATGGGCCCCCAGTTGGAGTAGCCGGTAATCCGGTTCTGGGACGACGTCGCGGCGACCACGATCGCGCCGCCACAGTTGGCGGGGGCGGCGAGATTGGCGCTCTTGCCCGCGTTCCCGGCCGCGACCACGAGCGGGACCCCGATCTTGTGCATGCGGTTGACCGCGTTCTGCATGACGGGTGCGCACGTGGGAGCGTCCCACGCCTCGGAGAGGTTCACGACCTTGGCGGGGGTCGTGTTGCGCGGGACCCCGGGGATGGCGATGCCCGCGGACCACATCACACCGTCCGCGATGTCCGAGACGTACCCGCGGCCGTCCGCTCCCAGGACGCGGGCGTGCTGGATCCGGGCGTCCGGGGCCACCCCGGCGATACCCGTGCGGTTGTTGGTGTGGGCCGCGGCGATCCCGGCCACGTGCGAACCGTGCCACCAGTTGGGCCGTCCGGGGCTCCAGTCGCCCTCGTCCTGGGGGTTGCCGTCCCGCCCGTTGCCGTCCCGCGAGTGGTACAGGTCCGAGAGGAAGTCGTACCCGCGCACCGTGCGCTGATTGAGGTCCGGGTGGTTGATCTGGCCCGTGTCCGCGATTCCGATCACCACACCATTGCCCGTGCCGTGGGACCACGCGGAGGGCACGCCGATGTTGCGGGGACCCCACTGGTAGTTCCAGTAGCGGTCGTTCGGGGCGGACGCCGCGTGCGCCGCGAGCCCGTTGACCACGATCAGGTCCGGTTCCGCCGATTCCACGGCGGGGTCCTTCTCGAGGGTCTCGACCACCGCTTGCTGCTCCGCCTTGTCGAGCATCGTGTCGGATTCCACCACCTGCTCGGCGTTGCCCGTGGTCTTGACGATCTCCGGGTCCTCGATCTCGGTGGCCGTCTCCACCTCGGTCAGGACCTCTTCCTTCTGCGCCTCGGGGACGTGGTCCTTGAACTTCACCACGACCCGGTCGGTTTCCGCCAGGACCTTGCCCTGGGCGCCCGTTCCTCTTCCGAGGGATTCGACGCCGCCCACGGTCGGGGGTTTCGTCTGAGCCTGTTGTTCCGGGGTGGGTCCCTCCGGGGGTGCGGCCGCCGCGGGTGCGGCCGTGGCCAGCAACAGCGCGGAGACGGACAACGTGAGAAGTGTTCGTGCGGAGCGTCGTGGCATGATTTCCCCCTCGGGAATCAGCTCGCGGAGGCGGGATCAGCACCGGATCGAGGTGGCTGACGCCCGTGGGCGGGAGCACCGGACTGCGAGTGCCACGGACTTTACCAATGTAAATATCGCGAGGGTACCCCCGACACGAACGAGGGCCCCACATGACGTGTGGGGCCCTCGACATTTCGCGGAGACGGGGGGATTTGAACCCCCGGTCCGGTTTAACCCGGACCCTTCATTAGCAGTGAAGTCCATTCGGCCGCTCTGGCACGTCTCCGTGTCGTTCGTGATGCTCCAGTTCCATGAGAACAGGCTCATCCCAAAACAACGGACGTCAGCTTATCGGCACGGTGCGCGAGCGGTCAAAGCGGCGGGCGCGTCGTTCCCGCCGGGATGCAGCGGCAGCACACCCCGGCGTGGTAGTCATGGTGCGGGGCGTTGTGCTCCGTCCGCTTCCTCCCGAAAGGTCTTCGTCCCGTGCGATCACTCGTCGTCACCGCGTGGTTCCCCGACGCGGAAACCCCCAGCCGCACCCCCTTCATCGTGGAGCACTGCTGGGCGCTGCAGGAAGCGGGCCACGACGTCGCGGTGGTGCACGTGAACATCGGTCGACGCGCGCACACCACGGAGCAAGAGGTCTACCAGCGCATCCCTGTCACCCGCGTGTGGCTCGACGTGACGGATCCGCGGTCCTACGCGCACGTGACCCGCGTTCTCTCCGCCGGGCTGCGCGGCGCGGACGTGCTGCACACGATGGCGTTCTCCGCGGTCCTGCTGAGCGCACCGGCCTGGGCCGTGCGACGGCTGCCCTGGGTACACACCGAGCACTGGAACGGAGTGGTCAATCCCGCGAGTGTGAATCCGCTGTGGCAGCGGTTGGCGTGGCTGCGGCATGCCTTGCGATTGCCTCACGTGGTCACGGGCGTGACCGCCGAACTGTGCACCGAGATGGCGCGCTTCTCCCGCCCCGGGGCGACCCACGTGGTGCCGTGCGTCGTGGAGAACCCTCACCCGGCCGCCGAGTTCCCGGCGAGCCCGCCCCTGCGACTGGTGGGCGTGGGGGCACTCATCGATCGCAAACGCCCCGTCCTGGCGTTGGAGACCGTCGCGGAACTGGTGCGCCGCGGAGTGGACGTGCACTACACCCTGGTGGGCAAGGGCCCCCTCATGGAGTCCCTCCCGCAGACCGCCCGTGAGCTGGGCATCGAGGACCGGGTCGAGCTGACCGGGGCGGTCCCCCCGGCGGAGATCGCCCAGCGGCTCTCCGACGCGCACATCTTCTTCCTCCCGAGCGCCCAGGAGAACTTCTTCACCGCGGTTGCCGAGGCGATCGCGGCCGGACGGCCCGCCGCGGTCCCCCTGAGCGGTGGGTTCGACGACTACTGCACCCCCGAGAACTCGGTGCTCACCCACAGCTGGGACGTCCCCGTGCTCGCGGACGCGATCGAGACCGCGCGGGACCGCTTCCGTGAGGCCGATCCGGCCGCCATCGCCGCCACCGTGCGCTCCCGGTTCTCCCGCGCGGAGATCGGTGCGCAGTTCTCCCGGCTCTACCGTGCCGTGACGCGGGATGCGTCCGGTCGACACGCGAGTCGATAAACTCCAGGATGTGACATCCTCCCCCACCTCAGGCTCCCCCTCTCGGCGGTGGCGGGGAATCCTCTTCCCCCCGCCGAATCACGAGAACCGGGACAACCCCATCGGTTCGTCGTTCGCGTTAACCGTGATCGCCGTGTTCGTGCAGGGACTCTCCCGTTTCGGGTACAGCCTGCTGGTGGGCAACATCCTGGGCAGTGAGATCCTGGGGCGGGTCAACCTGGCCATCTCCCTGGCCCTGTTCCTGGTCCTGCTGTGGCCGCAGGCCTCGGGCAACGCGGCGGCCAAGTTCATTGCCATGGCACGCGGTCAGCAACACCGCGAGGAGCAGTTGTCCGTGGCGGTCTACGCGTCACGCACCGCGGCCCTGGCCTCGGCGGTGCTGGCCGTGGTGGCGGTCGTGGTGGCCACGTACTTCCTGCACCTGCCCCCAAGCTACGCGCTGTCCGCGGGCCTGCTGGTGATCGCGCTGTCCGCCTATAACTTCGTACGCGGTGTGCGCACCGGCAACAACCAGTTCGTGACCACGGCCGTGTGGGACTGCATCAGCTCGGGGATCACCCTGACCCTCCTGCTCGTGGTGCTGCTGGGTGGTTTCACACCGCTGCTGCTGGTGCCGCTGAGCCTGGGCTACCTGATCTACGCGATCCCGGGCTGGCCGCACCGTTCCGGCGGCCCGCTGCCCACATCCCTCAAACGGCAGATCAACTCGTTCACGGCGTGGGCGTCCATCAACATCCTCACCGCTTCGGGTCTGCTGCAACTGTCCATGATGCTCGGCAAGCACTACGACACCCCCGCCGCGGTGGGTCAGTACTCCGCCGCGGTGAGCATCGCGACGCCGGCCAGCATGCTCTCCTCCTCCATGCTCGTGGCCCTCGCGCCGGCCGTGGCCCGCATGTTCACCGCCGGGGACATGACCGGCATGAAACAGCAGCTCGATTCCATCCTGCGGGTCATGGTGCTCATGTTCCTACCCGTGTTCGGCGTGGGCATCCTCTGGGCGCCATACGTGATTCACGGGCTCTACAACGCCCGCGCCGAGGAGTTCACCGGGGCCGTCCCCCTGCTCATCGTCCTGTTCTTCGCGGTCTCCGCCACGAGCTTCAACGCCTCCAACTCGCGGCTCAACGGCGGGGAGAGCTGGGGGGTCCGCGCGCTCGCGGCGTGCAACGCGCTCGGGCTGATCCTGGGCGTCGCCACCGTCCTGTGGTGGGGTCCGCGGCTCGGTGTCATGGCCGCGGCCATGGGGTACCTGGTTGGCTGCCTCATCAGTGCGGTGGGGCCGCTGATCATTGTGTGGGTCCACGACCGCATGAAATGGTCCGGTCTCATGTTCCGGGTGGTGCTGGGGTACGTGCTGATCCTGTCCGGGCTGTGGCTCGTGTTCACGCACCAGGGCGTGCTCGTGACCGTCCTGGCGACCGTGGGTTTCCTGGCGCTGTGGTGTGCGATCTCATGGCGTGATCTCGCACCGCATGTGGCCATGGTCATGCGCAGGTTCCGTCGCGGCTGACCCATCACGACGGCGGTCGGTTCAGTTCCGCGACCCCGCGGCGAGCGCCCAGCGGTAACGCAGCATCTGGACGGCGCTCGCGGCGACCACCCGCAGGGGTGCCTGCCGGCCCAGCACCCGGGTCCAGCGCTCGGTGAGCAGCGCCCCCGGCGTGGTGTAACGACGTCGCTCGGCCAGGGCCGCAAGCAACTCCCGCTCCCCCGCGCCCGGGGACAACAACTGCGCGACCCGCAGGTCCGCGAGCGAGAGCTGGTCCGTCACGTGCGGCGCGTACTGCGTCAGTTCGCCGAACACGGCGTTCGCCGACCGCGCGTAGTTGGCGTCCCAGGTCCCCGAGCGCACGGCGTGTTCCAGAGCGGGGAAGAAGTTCACGCGGATGTACTTGAGGATGTAGGACCGCTTCAGTTCGTCCGGGACCCCTGGGAACCAGGGTTCGCGTGTCAGGTCCAGCGCGGCGGCCACCTCGTCGCGTACTGGGAGGGACTGCCGGGAGACACGCGCGTCGGCATCGGCGTGGACGAGGTAACCGGGCGTGCCCGGCGCGGAGTCGATCCGGCGGGAACCCGCGTAGAGGGCCATGACGAAGGACTGGTCCTCCCCGGTGCGCACGGACTCGTCGAACCGGGCGCCCATCTGCCGAGCGGCGTCGACCCGGACGAGGCCGAACGCCGAGCTGCGGTACCCCAGGCGGTCCTTCACGGGATCCAGATCCGAACGGCGCAACGGCCTGACGATGGGGGTGATGTCCACCCTCGGGTTCTCGTGGTGCTGGAAGGGCATGACCAGGTCGCTACCGCGCCGTTCGGCGATCCTGAGCCACCGGGTCACCGCGCCGGGATCGAGGGTGTCGTCGCTGTCCAGGAAACTGATGTAGCGCGCGCTGGTCCGTCGCAGCGCCTCGTTGCGCGGCACGGCCGCGGTACTCCCCCGGTCCTCGGACTCGATGACGTCCACCACGGCGCGTTGCTCGACGCTCAACATGGAATGCACCTGCTCGGCGGTGAGGTGATGCGCGACCGCCGTCACCCGGCACTGACCGGGGGCCGCACCGGGAGCCGCACGCAATGCCGAGGACACGGCCCGGTGCAAAGGCCGCGAGGTGGAGTGGACCGGGATCACGATGTCCACGAGCGGCGGTTGCGGGTGTTTGACCATGTCGCAAGGATAATTTACACACGTGTCCCGTCGCCTGGGTGTCCCCTTAAGAGTGCCCGATCCATCCCACGGCGGCCCGATTCACCCCTGGGCGGCGAGTACGAACGGCAGCACCGCGTCCGCCCCGGCGAGGCGCAACTGCCGGGCCGCGACCGTGAGGCTCCACCGGCTGTCCACGAGGTCGTCCACGAGCAGCACGCTCGCCCGCGGCGCCCGCGCCAACTGTTCCGCGAGGGGCTCCGGGACCAGGAACCGGTCCCACACCTCGGCGAGCCGGTAGGCGCTGTTGCCGCCGTGGGAGCCGCGGGGGACGTCCGGGTTCAGTTCGAGCGAGCCCCAGAACGGCAGGTGCCCCGCGGAGGCCAGCCCGCGGGCCAGAGAGTCCACGAGCTGTGGGCGGGACAGTGACGGCATGGCCACGACCGCGGTGGGCCGTTCCTGCCAGTCCCACTGCGCCAGGACGGTGATGCTCGCGCGTCCCAGGTCCGCCGTGACCACCGAATCCACGGGATCGCCGTGCTCGTCCGAGCGGAAGATCTCCCGCAACCGCTGCCCCCACCCGAGATCGGTGAGCCGGGCCAGGGCGCGGCCGCGTTCGGCGCGTTCCGTTTCCGGGATTTTCCCCTTGGCCTGCAACCCCAATCGATCCATGCCGGTGGGCCACTGCGCGCGCGGTTCCACGGGGACACCGGCCCGGTGCAGGGCGGCGTCCGCGGCGGCGGAGGCGTCGGAATGCACGGTGGTGGGGTACCACGGCCCGGCGCACACGTCGCACCGACCGCACGGTTCCGCGGTGGCATCGTCGAGCTGGCGGGTGAGGAAGCGCATGCGGCACTCGCTCGTGAACTGGTAATCCATCATGGCCTGCTGTTCCGCGATCCTGGCCTTGCGCACCCGCTCATAACGCGGGGCGTCGTAGGTCCAGGGCCGGCCCGTGCTCTGCCAGCCGCCGGAGACCCGTTCCACCGCGCCGTCCACCGCGAGCACCTTGAGCAACAGCTCGAGCGGGGTGCGTTTGATGTTGACCCGCGGCTCGAGAGCCGCCACCGACAACGGGCCGCCGTTCTCCGCGAGCGCGGTGAGCACCGCGGTGGCCTTCTCCTCGGTGGGCATGGACGCGGTGGCGAAGTACTCCCAGATCTCCCGGTCCTCGCCGCCCGGTAGCAGCAGGACGTCCGCGGTGTCGGTCGCGCGCCCCGCGCGCCCCACCTGCTGGTAGTACGCCACCGGGGACGACGGCGCTCCCAGGTGCACCACGAAACCCAGGTCCGGTTTGTCGAAGCCCATGCCCAGCGCGGACGTGGCCACAAGGGCCTTGACCCGGTTCTCCTTCAGGGCGACCTCGAGTTCCTCGCGTTCCGCCGCGTCCGTGCGACCGGTGTAGGCCGCCACGGGATGGCCCGCCTCCGTCAGCGCTCGGGCAGTGTCCTCCGCCGCCCCGATGGTCAACGCGTAGATGATCCCGCTGCCCGGAAGCTGGTCCAGGTGTTCGAGCAACCAGGCGAGCCGTGTGGCGGTGGAGGGCAGTCGCAGCACGCCGAGCCGCAGGGACGCGCGGGACAGCGGACCGCGCAGGGTGAACACCTCGCCGCGGTACCCGGAGCCCACCCCGAGCTGCTCCCGGACGTCCCTGATCACGCGTTCGTTGGCGGTGGCCGTGGTGGCCAGTACGGCCACCGAGTCCGAGAGGTCCGCGAGCAGGTCCTTGATTCGCCGGTAGTCCGGGCGGAAGTCGTGACCCCAGTCCGAGATGCAGTGGGCCTCGTCCACGACGAGCAGTCCGAGCCGGGAGACGAGCTGTGGGAGTTGCTCGTCCCGGAAACGGGGATTGTTGAGGCGTTCCGGGGACACCAACAGGACGTCGATCTCACCGCGATCCAGTGCCGCGGAGATCTCCGCCCACTCGGTGGGGTTGGCGGACGAGATGGCCGCGGCGCGGACACCCGCGCGCTGGGCCGCCGCGACCTGGTCCCGCATGAGTGCGAGCAGCGGGGAGATGATCAGCGTGGGGCCGTAGCCCTGGGCCCGCATCAACAGCGCGGACAGGAAGTACACCGCCGATTTCCCCCACCCGGTGCGCTGCACCACGAGTGCCCGCCGGTGCTCCTGGACGAGTGCGGAGATGGCCTCGAACTGACCGGGGTGGAAATCGGCGTGCGGGTTCCCCGTGAGCTCACGGAGGTGGTGCAGGGCTCGGTCCCGGAGGGGTGCGGTGTTCGCGGGCGCGGTCATGACTCGAGTGTCCCAGCAGGTTCGGACACGCAGAAGCGACCGGAGCGCCTACCACGGCGCGAGGTGCGGCCCTCTGCATCAGGCCCCGTGACGCGCCGGGCCGGGCGTACGACCCCTTAACGCGTTGCGTCCGCTGCGCCAGGACTCATTCCCCCGAAGGAGTCCATGCGGCGCAGCGGACGCATATGCCGGAGAACCGGCGCGGATCAGGTCCGCTCGAAGCACATGCCCCCCGGCATGAACCTCGTACCGTCGCCTCACGGGTGACCCGGACACACCACGCCCCCCAGCGTGGAACGCGTACGAATCTATGGTGGATGTGCGGCCCGTATTCCCCCCGGTCATGACCGCGCATCACTCATTGGCCCGTGGTGCGATACGTTCATGCTGGCACACCGGCACGGGGATTTCCAGCGCCCATCGGGACGCGCATCGCGCATCGCTGTTTTGTGGACAAATCAACTCAAGCGCATGTTCTCCCATGTCGGAGGCCGATTCCCCGCTTCCATTGCGCGCAATCGACCGGACGGCGGCGCTGATTCGTAGCGCAAAATGGGGACAGCTCGGACGCCCCGAATGCCCGTCATGGGGACCCGTGTCAGCGGTCGTCGTCCTTCTCGACCCGCTCGGCGTTCCGCTGACCGTGCGTCAACCGCTCGATGTCCGCGTGGCTGTCGAAGTTCGACCCGAGAGCACCGGCGATCGTGCCGAGCGAGGCAGAGAGCCACGCGATGTCCACGTAGTTGCTCAGCGAGGGAGAGACTCCGATCACGGATTGCATGTATCCGACTTCGATCACCACCAGAGCGGCCACGAGGATCCCCGCCATGAGCACGGTGTAGAACGTGAGAACCGTCACGAGCAGCGTGGCGATCGTGGAGGCGTTGTACATCGCGGCCTCCACGCGACTGCCGAGCCGCCGGGGCGGGTCCCACAGGCGGTTGCTGAACATCAGCCACCCCACCATGGCCCCAACCGCCAGGAGCGAGATCAGGGCGAGCCGCCACGGGGGCAACGCCAGGGACATCTGCCAGATGGAGGAGTAGAACACGCCGAACGCGCCGGTGGCCGAGGCCGCTGCCCACATGCGCTTGAGCTTGGTGACGTCCTGGAACGGCTGGTTGGTGCGCACCATGCCCAGGACCAGGCGGATGCGACCTGGCCACCACCACGGCGACGCAATGAACACGGAACGCCCGGTGTCCACGTCCTGCTCGTGGACCACTCCGAAGCGCACACGCCGGTCCTGGACGTCCGGGAGGTCCTGATGGGCCAGGGTGTCCAGGGGGTCGAAGATGGCGCGTTCCAGTTTAGTCGTGAGCCCCCGCCAGCCCAGCGCGGGCAGCGAGATGATCACGAGCCCGTCCTCGAAGTGCAGCTCCGCCATCTTGGGCAGCTTGCCCGCCCGCCGGGGGATCTCCGTGATCACGACCTGGAAATCGGCCTCACCCTCGCGGGACCACGCGCGCACGGCGTCCACGTCCAGGCTGTTGTCGGGGCGCAGGGGGATGGTCCTGTCCCGGCGCACGAGCTGGTAGTCCCCGGAGCCGTCCCCGCCGTGGCGGTGCTGCAATCGACTAAAGATCGCGGAGCACAGCCCGGGATCGGTGAAGACGTCTACGTGATAGGCCGGGTCCATGCGCCCCATGATCCCAGCCCGCCGGCTCGCCCCACAATCGACAGTGGACTTACCGTTGCGTGACGCCCCCGTCCGTGCGGATCCCGGGCACACTGGTGCCATGGACATGACCGTGACCCGCACCGGCCCCGCTCGCCCGGCGGACGTGTGGCAGCACTACGAGCGCCTCGATCTGTGGACCGTGTGGGCTCCCCACCTCACGAACGTCCGCGCCGATTCCGCCACCCTGGCCCCCGGCACCTCGGGCGTGGTCACGGCCCTGGGCGTGGTGCCCGCGGCGTTCCGTGTGATGAGCGTCCGCGCCAACCTGCATTCGTGGTCCTGGCGCGTGCGCGTGGGTCCCATGACACTGGAGCTCACGCACGATGTCGCTCCCACCCCGCGCGGCGGTTCCCGCGCGGACGTCAGGATCCAGGGCCCCGCCCCCGTCCTGCTGGCCTACCGCCCGCTCATGGGCTGGGCGCTCGCGCGCCTCGTACGGGTCGGCCCGGCGCACTGAGCGCGACTCGGCCAGAGGCGCTGCACGCGGGCAGGTCCGGGGCGCCGAAGGCCGCTCGCCCCGGGCCCCGAATGCGAGCGGACACGGAAATGCCCCGCGCGATCGTGATCGCCACGGGGCACATGGTCTCCGGTTCCGGGAGGTGGTGCGCCCTGTGGGGCTCGAACCCACGACCCATGGATTAAAAGTCCACTGCTCTACCAACTGAGCTAAAGGCGCGTGCCCAGCCGCGAGTTCCCGCCACCGAGCACGGCTACTCTACCGCAGCGCGGGCGCATTTCCAGTTCGGGAAGCGGCCTCCCGCGCGGCACCGACGGCAACCACGGGCGGGCCCAGCGGGCCGCACCGCGCGGCGCGACGAGCCACCGCGCCGCGGGCGAGCGCGCGGCGTCGTCGTCGACCGGGCCCGTCCGCAATATGGGACCCTGGGAGGAGACGACACCCGGGGCGTGCGCAGCCCGCCGCGGGGTTCCCGCCGAGCCTTCGAGGAATGACCCATGAGCACCGTCGCGATGTCCAAGCTGGGCCCCTCCCCCGTCACCGAGTACCTGCGCCGCGTGGTGGAGGACCTGCGCCCGCTGACGGACGGCACGGTGAACAATTCCGTCCCGGAGCTCGCGGCCGCGGACGAGAACATCGTGGGGATCGCCGTGGCCACCGTGGACGGCGCGCTCTACCAGGCCGGGGACACCAAGCTCGAATTCTGCATCCAGTCCATCTCCAAGGCCTTCACGTATGCCCAGGCGCTCACGGACCGCGGCCCGGAGGGTGTGTTCGAGAAGATCGACGTGGAACCGAGCGGTGACGCCTTCAACGAGATCTCACTGCAGCCGGAGACGGGACGCCCCGCGAACCCCATGATCAACGCGGGCGCGATCGCGGCGACGTCCCTCGTGCGCAACACGTCCCACGGCACGCGCATGGAACGGATCCTGCGGTTGCATTCCCGATGCGCGGGCCGGCAGCTGCGGATCAACAAGAACATCCAGTCGCAGGAGCACAAGGCCGGGGACCGCAACCGCGCGCTGGGCTGGCTGCTCGCGTCCCGGGGGATCATCGAGGGGGATCCCACCGGCGCGCTCGAGGACTACTTCGGCCAGTGCTCGATCATGCTCAACTGCGTGGACCTGGCCCGCATGGGTGCCACGCTCGCGGCCGGCGGGCGCAACCCCGTGACCGGCGAGCGCGTCCTGGACCCCGAGGTCGTCTCGGACGTGCTGTCCGTGATGAGCACGTGCGGGATGTACGACGACGCCGGGCGCTGGGCCATCCGCGTGGGCCTGCCCGCCAAGTCCGGGGTCAGCGGCGGCGTGATGACCGTGCTCCCGGGGCAGCTCGCAGTCGCGGTGTTCTCCCCGCCCCTGGACCGCCACGGCAACTCCGTGCGCGGCGTGGCCGCATGCGAACGGCTCACCAAGGACCTGGACCTGCACTTCGCCCGCACGGAACGCAACGGGCACTCCACGGTGCGCTCCGAGTACACCCTGGCGGAAGCACCGTCGTTGGTGCGGCGCAACGAGGCCGCCACCGAGGTGCTCGACGCGCACGGCGAGGACGCTCGGATCATCGAGCTGCAGGGCGATCTGCGCTTCGCCGGGGCCGAGACCGCGGTGCGCACGGTGCGCGACGCCGCCCGCAGGTCCAGTTACGTGCTCGTGGACATCCGGCAGGTGGACGATATGGCCCGCTTCGTCCTGCCCATGCTCAGCCGCACCGCCGAACAGATCGAGAAGACGGGCCACCACATGGTGCTCGTCGCGGAGAAGAGCGGTGAGAACACGCGGAACCTCGAACACCCGCTCACGGTCTTCGCCACGCGCGCCGAGGCCCTCACGTGGGCCGAGGACCAGATCCTGGAGCGCTTCGGCGGCCCCGAGTGCACCCCGGACAAGGTGCACTCCACCCGTTCCGAACTGCTGAGCACGCTCGGCGAGGAGGACGTGGAGCGCATCCGCTCACGCACCGAGTCCGTGGATTGGAAGGCCGGGACCACGGTGTTGCGCACGGGCCAGAAGTTCAACGGCGTGTACATGGTCACGTCCGGCAACGTGGAGGTCTCCCGGCGCTCACCGCAGGGTGACCGCGTGGAACTGGAGGTGATCGGCCCGGGGATGAGCTTCGGTGAGATCGCCCTGGGTACCAATATGCGCCACCTGGTGAGCTTCACCGCGCTCACGGACGTCTCCGCGCGCAGGCTCTCCCCGGAGGCGATCCAGGAGATCGAGGAGGAGGACCCCCGGCTGGCCCTGCGGTGGTGGCGCGCGGTGTCCCAGCAGGCCCTGCTGCGCATCGAGGAACGCTGGCGTCAGCAGGCCGGGGAGACGCACACGGTCGACTGATCCGCCGAGCCCCGTGAAAGGTGCGCGGCGTACACTCGGGCGCATGTCCGAACGCCGCACGCATCATTCGCCCGTGAAGTTCTCCCCCGAGAAGTTCGACGCCCACGAGGGCGGCACGGACCCCGCCCGAGTGTCGGAGGCGGCCCACCTGGCCGCGCAGGCGCTCGTGTCGCGGGGCCGGGAATCCGCGGATCCGGTGGTCCACGATCGCCTCGTTCGGCTCACGGACGAGCAGGGTCTCGAGGGGATCGCAGAGATGTGGGCGCAGGCCCCCGCGGTGTCCCTCCCGGGTGCGCTGTGGCGGCTCTACGCGCTGCGCGCCGCCGCCCGCAAGGACCCCTACCGCATGGGCCGCTGGTTCGCCGCGGGCAAGCAGACCGCGCAGGTGTCCAACGTGGTCGCGGGCGTCGCGGACCCGCCCGGCGCGGAGGAGATCTGCGAGGTCGCGGACGCCATCCTCTCCGGCGCGTTCGACGGCGAGTTCGACGTCGCTCTCGAACGCTCCGCCGCGTTCTGCCGCGTGATCGCCACGGGCCAGGAACGCACGCTGGACATCTCTAGCCTCGGCGTGCGCGATCCGTGGCGCCGCATCCCCCGCCTGATCCGCACCGCGGAGGAACTCGAGTCCGCGGCCGCCGCGTGGCGCAGGGGTGCGCTCGAGTAAGGGACTGCCCCCGCGGGGCGTCCTCGTCCGGACGGGCCGCTTTGCGGCGCCCCCGGGGCCGAGGATTATAATGGAGGCAGGTGTCGGGCCGTGGCAGCCCCGGGCTCCATCATTTAGCCGCTACGAGCGGCCTTCCGCCGAGAGGCGCTCCCGGTCCGGCACCGCCCCCCTCAACAAGATCCACATGTCTCCCCGGTTAACTTTCGTTCGGTACAGTGACGGCCGAAAAGTGAACGGTTCGACGGGAGGACGAACGGATGGTCTTTCGGATCTTCCCGGAGGACGAGCGGGTAACCGAGCTCCTGGTCCAGATGTCCCAGTGCGTGGGCACCGCGGTGGATCAGCTCGCCGAACACATCGGGCAGATCGACAAGACCTGGCAGCGCCCCATCACGGACCTCCTGGACACCGAGGACCGCTGCACCAACCTTTACTTCTCCCTGATGACCACCACGCGCTCCTCGTACGTGGTGCCCATCCCGCGTCAGGACGTCTACATCCTGGGGCAGTGGCTGTTGCGAGCCGTCCAGTGCCTCGTGGCGAGTGCCGAGACCCACCAGCTGTACAAGCTGGAGCGGCCCACCTCGCACGCGACCGAGCAGCTCGCGGTGATCCAGCACATGTCGCTCATGACCACCAAGGCCATGGGCCGGCTGACCAGCTTGAACGAGCTGGACGACTACTGGTTCGAGATGATCCGTCTCACACGCCAGGCCGAACGGACCCACCGGGTGTACCGCGCGAGCTTGCTGGAGCAGTTCAAGACGGCCCAGGCCATCCGCCGCATGGACGCCGCCCGCCAGCTCTTCGATGCCGCACGCGCCCTGGGCCAGGTCTCCGCAGAGGTGGGCCGGATCCTCGTGGCAGAGTCCTGACGCGCCGTGACAGAGTTACTGGCCGTCGTAGGCATCCTCCTGACCCTGGTCTTAACGGTCGTCAACGGTTTCCACGACGCCTCCAACGCCGTGGCCCTGCCCGTACGGTTCAACGCCCTGACACCCCGTGTGGCCCTGTGGACCGGAGCGGTGTTCAACCTCATGGGCGCCCTCCTGGTGGGGCTGGTCCTGGACCGGTTGATCTCGTTCGAGATCCCCATCCCCCTCAACGACGCGGGCGTGGTGGCCCTGTTGTGCGCCCTGCTTACGGCCATCGGGTGGGACCTCCTCACGTGGTGGTGGCGCATGCCCACGTCCTCCACCGCCGCGATCGGCGGCGCCGTGGTGGGTGCTCTGCTCGGAGCACGCGCCGCGGGGCTCTACGACGAGCACCTGGCCATGGGCTCCTACTTCTCCTGGAACGTGCTGCTCCCCCTGCTGATCTCCCCCGTGATCGTGTTCGGGCTCGCGTTCCTGCTGGTCGTGCCCATCGTGTACCTGGTACGCCACGAGACCCCGGGACGCGTGAACTTCCGGGCCGGGGTCGTGCAGGCCACGGGTGCCGCGGCCATTCACTTCGGACACGGGATCCAGCACGCCCGGCGCACGCTGTGGATCCTCTTGGTCCTCCTGCTGATCGTGAACCCCAACCTCTCCCGGGACAGCATCCCCGTGTGGCTCACGGTGCTCGTGGGGGCGTGTCTCGCGTTCGGTACCCTGCTGGGCGGCTGGCGGATCTCCTACACCCTCTCCGCACGCATCGTGACGCTGGATCCCCTGCGCGGAGCGGCGGCGCAAACGGTGTCCGGCGCCCTGCTGTTCGTGGGGGGGTTCCTCTCCCCCATTCCGCTCTCTACGTCCCAGACCACCACCGCGGCGATCCTGGGCGCGGGTTCCGCCCAGAAGTTCCGCACCGTGTATCACGCCACCGTGCTGCGGGTCGTCGCCTCGTGGGTCGCCACAGTCCCCGTGTGCGGCGTGGTCTCCGCCATCCTGTTCCTGGCGGCCTCCCCGCTGATCCAGGTCCCCGCGGCCTGATCCGCACCCGCGGTTCGCTCGGGGCACGCGTCACGATCGGGGCACGCGGAGGCTGACGACGTCGCACGGTGCGGATCGCTGCGCGCTCCCGGTGCGTGCGTCGTCGTACCCCCGGGTCCGGCCGGAGCGCCGTCGTACCCCCGGGCGTGCACAGCGAACGGTGCCCTCCGAGACGGAGGGCACCGTTCGCGTGCGCGAGGACGCGGATCAGCCGAAGCGGCCGGACACGTAGTCCTCGGTGTCCTTCTTCTGCGGGTTGTTGAAGATGTCCGTGGTGGGCGCGTACTCGATCAGACGGCCGGGCTTGCCCGTGCCCTCGATGTTGAAGAACGCGGTCTTGTCCGACACACGGGACGCCTGCTGCATGTTGTGGGTCACGATCACCACGGTGTAATCGGTCTTGATCTCGTTGATCAGGTCCTCGATCGCGAGCGTGGAGATGGGGTCCAGCGCGGAGCACGGCTCGTCCATGAGGATCACGTCCGGCTTGACCGCGATTGCGCGGGCGATACACAGCCGCTGCTGCTGACCACCGGAGAGACCGGAACCGGGCTTGTCCAAACGGTCCTTGACCTCGTTCCAGAGGTTCGCGCCGCGCAGCGAGCTCTCCACGAGCTCGTCCGCGTCCTTGCTCGAGATGCGCTTGTTGTTGAGCTTCACGCCCGCGAGCACGTTGTCGCGGATGGACATCGTGGGGAACGGGTTGGGGCGCTGGAACACCATGCCCACCATGGAGCGCACGGTCACGGGGTCCACGCCCTTGCCGTAGAGATCGTCCCCGTCCAGCAGCACCTTGCCCTGGGCGTAAGCACCCGGGATCACCTCGTGCATGCGGTTGAGGGTGCGCAGGAACGTGGACTTGCCGCAACCGGAGGGACCGATGAACGCGGTGACCGAGCGGGGTTCGATGTTCATGCTGACGTCCTGGACCGCCAGGAAATCGCCGTAGTAGACGTTGAGGTTTTCGACGTCGATTCGTTTCGACATGGGTGTGTTTCCTTAGATCGAATGGTCGGCCAGCACTCAGCGGCCGGCGGTCTTGGGAGCGAAGGCCCTGGCGATCAAGCGTGCCACGAGGTTGAGCAGCATCACGATCACGATCAGGATCAGCGCCGCGGCCCAGGCCCGCTGCAGGGACGGATCGGGGTTCGTGGGCGAGGTGGGCGTCATGATCTGGTAGTAGATGAACGTGGGCAGCGTGGTCATCCAGCCGGAGAACGAGTTCCAGTTGATGGCCGTGGCGAAGCCCGCGGTCACGAGCAGCGGCGCCGTCTCACCGATCACACGGGCGATCGCGAGGGTCACACCCGAGGCGATACCCGAGATGGCCGTGGGGATGACCACCTTGAGGATGGTCCGCCACTTGCGCACACCCAGCGCGTAGGACGCCTCGCGCAGTTCGTTGGGCACGATCCGCAGCATCTCCTCGGTGTTCTTGACCACCGTGGGGATCATCAGCACGGTCAGCGCGACCGCCGCCACGAACCCGGTACGGGTCGAGGGGCCGAAGATCATGCCGAACAGAGCGGCCGCGAACAGACCAGCCACGATGGACGGGATACCGGTCATGACGTCCACGAAGAACGTGATGGCCTTGCCGAGCCAGCCGCCCCGGGAGTACTCCACGAGGTAGATCGCGGTGAGCAACCCCACGGGCACGGACATAAGCGTGGCCCAGAACGTGATGGACACCGTACCGATGATCGCGTGGTAGGCGCCGCCCATCACCTGACTGGGCGCATCGGCCTGGTTGTCGTGGAAGCCCGTGACCCCGTTCATGGAGGTAAACAACATGTTGGAGGTCAGACCGGGGATGCCGTTGGCGAGCACCGTCCAGATCACGGAGATCAGCGGGATCACCGCGAGGATGAAGGCGACATAGACCAGGAAGGTCATGAGCGAATCGGCCCCGGCGCGGGAACCCTCGATCATGCCCACGGCCAGCGGGCCGACCACCAGGAAGATCACGGTGGCGAACAGGGCCCACAGCGCGATACTGAACCCCACCAGAGCGGCAAGCGCGGCCCCCGCCACGATCGCGGCCACGCCGATGACGGGGACGAGCCACTTGGGGCGCTGACCGCGGGTGAGCCTTGACTGGCGGACGGGTGAGGTTCCGGGTTGGGTGGACGTGGTCATCAGTTGGCCCCCGAGAATTCCTTGTAGCGAGCGATGATGGCGCGGGCGATCATGTTGACCACGAGGGTGATCAGGAACAGCACGAGACCGGCCGCGATCAGTTCGGACAACCGCAGGCCGTAGGCCTCGGGGAAGTTCAGCGCGATCTCCGCGGCGATCGTCTGGTTACCGGACTTGATCAGGGACGCGATCATGGGCCCGGAGGACAGCACCAGGGCCACCGCCATGGTCTCGCCGAGCGCGCGGCCCAGGGCCAGCATGATCGAGGAGATGATCCCGGGGCGCGCGAACGGCAGCACGGCCATCCGGATCATCTCCCACCGCGTGGCCCCCAGTGCCAGCGCGGCCTCCTCGTGGAGCTTGGGCGTCTGCGTGAAGATCTCGCGGGACATGGACGTGATGATCGGCAGGATCATGATGGCCAGCACGATGCCTGCGGTGAGCATGGTCTTACCCGTCTGGGACGCGGGCCCGTCGAAGATGGGGATGAAGCCCAGGTGCTCGGTGAGCCAGTTGTACAGCGGTACGAGCGCCGGCGCGAGCACCGTGGCACCCCACGCGCCGTAGATCACGGAGGGAATGGCCGCGAGCAGGTCGATCACGTAGCCCACCGGCTTGGAGATCTTGGCCGGTGCGTAGTGGGAGATGTAGAGCGCCACCAGGATGCCCACGGGTGTGGCGATCAGCAGGGCGATCACCGCGGCGATGAGCGTGCCCACGATGAGCGGCCAAATGTAGTGGAAGAAGCCCTGCCCACCGGTGATCTCCTCGGCGGGGGCGGCGAACGTGGGCAGCGCCTGCAGCAACAGGAATAGCGCGACGGCCGCGAGCACCGCGAAGATCAGGATGCCGGCGGCCAGGCTGAGTCCGGAGAAGACGGAGTCACCGGCACGTCCGGCCGAGGACTGCCGGGTCCCCGGTTTCTGGGCGCTGATGGTGGTGGACATGAACCAGTCCCTTCGATCAAGGTGTGGAACGAGCTGAGCGGTGAATTCGGACAGCGTAGGACGTGGCGGTCCGAGATGACCGCGTGCGTGGCTGCGGCGCCGACGCGCGATGACACGCCGGCGCCGCACTCACACGTCGTCGGGGCGGATCAGCCCTTCGCGGTGATGGAGTCCACGGCCGCCTTGGCCTGGTCGCGCAGGGTCTGGCTCAGCGGGGCGGAACCGGCGGAGTCCGCAGCGGCCTTCTGCCCGTCCTCGGAGATCACGTAGTTCTCGAAGGCCTTGACCAGGTCCGCGGTCTCCTGGGAGTCGTACTGGGAGCACACGATGTGGTAGGAGATCAGCACGAGCGGGTACGCACCGGATTCCTTGGTGTCGCGCCCGATGTTGATCGCGAGGTCGTGCTCGCCGCGGCCCTCGGCCTGGGCGGAGACCTCGACGGCCTTGGCGGCGGCCTCGGGCGAGTGGGTCACGTACTGGTCGCCCACCTTGATCGCGGCGGTGCCGAGATCGCCCACGGCGGAGGAGTCCGCGTAGGTCACGGCGCCCTCGGTGCCGGAGGTCGTGGAGACCACGCCGGAGGTGCCCTTGTTGTTCTCCGCCGCGTACTCGGAGGGCCAGGCCTGTGCCGGGTCCTTGGTCCACTCCTGCGGAGCGGCCTTGTGCAGGTAGTCGGTGAAGTTCTCGGTGGTCCCGGAGTCATCGCTGCGGTGCACCACCGTGATCGGGGTGTCCGGGAGATCGGCGTCCGGGTTCTGCTGCTTGATCTGCTCCGCGTTCCAGCGCTTGATCTCACCCTTGAAGATCTTGGCGATGGTGGGGGCGTCCAGGTTCAGGGACTCGATACCGGGCAGGTTGAACGCCACGGAGATCGGGGAGATGTAGACCGGGAGGTCCATGGCGCCGTCGGGGCCGCACTGCTGCTTGGCCTGCTCGACCTCGTCGTCGGAGAGGTAGGCGTCCGAGCCGGCGAAGTTCGCGCCGCCCGCCAGGAACGCCTTGCGCCCGGCGCCGGAGCCGTCCGGGGAGTACTGCACGGTGGAGCCGCTGTTAGCGGACTGGAAGCCGTTCTGCCACGCGGTCATGGCGGCCTGCTGGGAGGACGCCCCGATGCCGGTCAGCGTTCCGGACACGCCGCTGCTCTCGCCCGAGCCCCCGCCGCTGTTGGTGTTGCCGGTGGCGTTGTCGGAACCGCAAGCGGTCAGAGCGAGGGCACCAATGGCCAGGACTGCGGCCGAACGGCCGACATGCGAAACCTTCACTGTATTTCCCTTCGAAAGCGTGAACCGGAGAGCCCGGTGGGTGCGGACAACCGGATCTTGGAGTCCAACGCCGCTGCGTCCGCAGCGCGCCCGGGAATTACCGTAGGCAGGCGATATTGACAGATGCGGCCGGGAAGGTGAACTGGCGGTTAACAACCCCTGTGACCGGCGCCACCCCTGGCCACGGCGCCGCCCGGTCACGCGTCCCGCGCGGTACGCGTCCGTCCGAGGCGCCCGCCTAGGATGGGAGCCATGACGTCCTCGGAAGCAGCTCCGTACCGCTCCCGATTCCGTCGTGTTCCCGAGGTCGTGGGCAAGCGCGGGCGCTCCGGCTGGGCACGCATGACGTCCGGTTTCTTCCAGGCCGTGCAGATGACCGTGGCGGCCGTTGGCGCGTACGTGATCGCGGAACGGCTGCTGGGCCATCAAGGCCCCATCTTCGCCGCGACCGCCGCGCTCGTGTCCCTGGGGTACGCCAAGGGCGGGCTGCGCTACCGCCGGGTGCTGGAGGTCTCGATCGGGTGCACCCTGGGGATCGTGATGGGCGATCTGCTCATCCAGGTCCTGGGCCATGGTGAGTGGCAAGCGGCCCTCGTGTTGCTCCTGTCCCTCTTGCTCGCCCGGTTCCTTGACAACGGCGCGATCTTCACCACGCAGATGGGGCTGCAGTCCGTGCTGGTGGTGCTCCTCCCGCCATCGCAGGACGGCGTGTTCGCGCGGTCCTTCGACGCCGTGGTGGGGTGCCTGTGCGCGCTGCTCCTCGCGTACGTGATTCCCCAAGACCCGCGCCGCGAACCGCGCCAGGACCTCAGCAAGCTCATCGTGGAGTTCACCCAGGTGCTCACGGACTGCTCCCGTGCGGTCTCGGACACCGATTCGCGCCTCGCGTGGCACGCCCTCGTGCGGGCTCGTCAGACGCAGCCGCTCGTGGACTCGGTACGCTCGGGGCTCACGGCCTCCCGGGAGATCGCCCACGCATCCCCTCTGCACCGCCGGCACCGCCGCGAGATCGACGACCTGAGCGAGAGCATCCGGTACGTGGACCTCGCCGTGCGCAACTCGCGCGTGTTCGCACGCCGCCTCGCGTCCGTCCTCAACCGCGTCTCCCTGTCCGACGACGCCGTGGCCTCCCTCTCCGAGGCCCTCGCCGATCTCTCCGACGCCATCCTGAGCCTGGATCACACGTTCTCCGCGAGTCACCCCCAGACCCGTGAAAGCTACCTGCGCCAGACGCGCAATGAACTGATCTCCGTGGCCGGTCGCCTGGAACCCGGGCTCATGGGGGTGCGGACCATGGAGGGCGAGGCACTCGTGCTGCTGATCCGTCCGTTGGTCGTGGACCTGTTGGAGTCCACCGGTCTCACCCACGAGGAGGCGATCCGGCACCTGCCCACGCTGGGCGGTCGGTGACCGAGCCACGGATCCGTGCCGCTTATGCGCGTCAGATCCGCCCCCTACGGTGACAGCATGAGCGCGAAGACCAGGAAGCCGTCCGTCTCCTACCGGTGCACGGAATGCGGCTGGACCACGGCCAAATGGGTGGGCCGGTGCGGTGAGTGCCAGTCCTGGGGCACCGTGCAGGAGATCTCCACGAACCTGGAACACGGGCGCACCCGGGCCGCGGCCAGCGTGGCGGTGCCCGCTCAACCCATCGGCCAGGTGGATTCCTCGGTGGCCCGCTTCACCCCCACGCGCGTCACCGAGTTCGACCGCGTCCTGGGCGGCGGACTCGTGCCCGGTGCGGTCATCCTGATCGCGGGGGAACCCGGCGTGGGTAAGTCCACGCTGCTCCTGGACGCAGCCGCCAAGGTGGCGGGCGGGCCCGATCCCCGCACCGTGTTGTACGTGACCGGGGAGGAGTCCGCGGCGCAGGTCAAACTGCGGGCCGAGCGCATCGATGCCCTCTCGGAAAAGCTGTACCTCACCGCGGAGACCGACCTCTCCGCGGCGCTCGCGCAGGTCAAGGACTTAAAACCGGAACTGTTGATCGTGGACTCGGTGCAGACCCTCGCGAGCCCGGAGATCGAGGGTTCGGCGGGCGGGGTGAGCCAGGTGCGGGAGGTCGCGGCGAGCCTCATCCACGCCGCCAAGACCCGGAACATGACCACCCTGCTCGTGGGCCACGTGACCAAGGAGGGTTCGATCGCCGGTCCCCGGTTGCTCGAACACCTCGTGGACGTCGTGTGTCAGTTCGAGGGGGACAAACACTCGCGCATCCGCCTACTGCGGGCCGTGAAGAACCGGTTCGGCCCCACGGACGAGGTCGGGTGCTTCGATCTCGAGGAGAACGGTATCCGCTCGGTCTCGGACCCGTCCGGCCTGTTCGTCTCCCGCACCCCCGTCCCGGTCGCGGGAACATGTCTGAGCGTCACCGTGGAGGGGCGCAGGCCGCTGCTCGCGGAGGTCCAGGCCCTGCTGGACAAGTCCAGCACCGCGCAACCCCGACGGGCCACCTCCGGCCTGGACGGTTCCCGGGTGGCCATGCTGCTCGCGGTGTTGCAGCGCCGGGCGGGCGTGGCCCTCGCGACCATGGACTGCTACGTGTCCACCGTGGGCGGTGTGCGGCTCACCGAACCCGCCACGGACCTCGCGGTGTGCATGGCGCTCGCGTCCGCCGCCCAGGATCGACCGCTGCCCCAGCGGCTCGTGTGCTTCGGGGAGATCGGACTGGCCGGTGAGGTCCGCCCCGTACCCGAGATCAACCGCAGGATCCAGGAGGTCGCCCGGCTGGGCTTCACCCACGCCGTGGTCCCGGCATCCCCCAACGGACCCGGCAAGATCCCTCCGGGCTTCTCCGTGCGTGAGGTCACCACCGTCTCACAGGCCATGGAGCTGCTCTTCCCGCCGCGGCAGGGCTGAATCCGACGCTGTACGGCCGAGTTCGCCGGGGCAGGGCCGAGTCCGAACACACATGCCACGCGGGGCATGTTGGCCTTCGGGCGGGGCGAGCGCACATAGAATGAGGCCGTGGTGAAATCGCACGAGACTGCCCTGAGACGGACCCTTGCCAGGGTCTCCCCCGGTACCGAACTGAGGACGGGGCTGGAGCGCATCCTCCGGGGCCGCACAGGCGCGCTCATCGTGCTCGGATTCGACCGCTCCGTGGAGTCGCTGTGTTCGGGCGGGTTCGACATCGACACCGAATTCACCCCCACCAAGTTGCGCGAACTCGCCAAGATGGACGGGGCGATCGTGTGCGACAAGGAAGCCACCCGCATCCTCAAGGCCGGGGTCCAGCTCATGCCGGACGCGTCCATCCGCACCCAGGAGTCCGGCACGCGTCACCGCTCCGCCGAGCGCACCGCCAAGCAGACCGGTGTTCCCGTGATCTCGGTCAGCCAGTCCATGAGCGTCATCACGATCTACGTGGCCGATTACCGCTACGCGATCGACGGTTCCCAGGCCATCATGGCCCGCGCGAACCAGGCCCTGCAGACCCTGGAGCACTACAGCAACCGCCTCGAGCAGGTCCTGGGCAGCCTCTCGGCGCTCGAGATCGAAGCCGCCGTGACCGCCCGCGACGTGGCCCTGACGCTGCAGCGGATGGAGATGGTGCGCAGGATCTCGGACGAGATCGGGTGGTACGTCCTGGAACTCGGCTCGGACGGGCGTCTGATCTCCCTGCAGCTCGAGGAGCTCACGGCCGGGACGGGACCGGGGCCCGGCGTAGTCCTGCGGGACTACCTGCCCGAGGCCACGACGCCCGAGGTGATCGCGGAGTCCCTGGACCGGCTCGCCCGGTTGTCGTCCACCGAACTGATCGATCTGCAGCGGGTCGCAGTGGCCGCGGGTCTCACCGGGCCGCAGGGCAACTTGGATGTGGACCTGCACCCCCACGGTTACCGGCTGCTCGAGGGCATCAAGTCCATGCCGCGTGCGGTGGCGAAACGGCTCGTGGCCCAGTTCGACGGCCTGCAGTCGCTCATGGCCGCGAACCTCGAGGACCTGATGTCCGTGGAGGGCATCGGCGAGCAGCGTGCCCGCACCGTACGCGAGTCCTTGTCCCGTATGGCCGAGACGAGCCTGCTGGAACGGTTCATGTAGCAGTCCGGGTGGCCCGGTCGCGGACGCGGCCCGTGCACCGCCCGGGCATCGCCCACCGATGGTCACCTCGAGGGCCGCCAGCCGGCCGCGCGAAGCTCGGGACCGCCGTCGCCGGTGGATCTGCGCAAGCCGCGAGCCGCCCGTCGCCCACTCACTGCAGACTGAAAACGGCCTGCTGGCTCGCGACGTCCCCGAGCGACGTCGTGAGGTTGTAGTACCCGGCGAGCGCCTCGGACTGGCTGGCCGGGCAGCCCTCCGCGGTGCGCACCCGGTTCCACGTGAGCCGTGCGGTCTCCTTCTGCCCCGTGTCCAGGGTGATCTGACGGTCCTCACCGGCTGCCGCGCAGTGCCGTGAATCAAAGACGGTGTCCGCACCGGAGGTCACCACGAAGGCCATGTGATTGCTACCGGCGTCCACGCGGCACGGGTGCTGGCCCTTGTTCTCGAGGGTCAGTTCGAGCACCGGGTTCTGGCCCGCCGCGTAGCTCTGTTTGTCGGTCGCGGCACTCACCGCCAGATCCGCGCCGCATTCCGGCGCCGCCGTCCTGCTGGCACTCGGGCTGCCGGACGCACCGGGTGCACCAGACCCGGACGGTGTGGGCCGGGCAGTGAAGTCCGCGAACTTGTTCTGGGGATCCGTGCTCGGCTGCGCCGCGGCGTCGGGCTGCTGCGTGGCATTCGTGTCGTCGGCGTCCGGTGCCGTGAGTGCGCGCACGCCCGAGACCACTGCCCACAGCAGGGCCAGTGCCAGGACGACGATCACGGCGAGCGCGACCATGCGGCGTCGCCGATAGACGTGCTCCGGGAGCCTGCCCCCGGTGTCCGCGGGTTCCGTGGGGGACGTGGGGGGATCGTGCTGTTCGGAACCGGAAGCCATGGTCTCCAGGCTACCGTGGACAGTTATGAACTCGAGCCGCACACCAGCCCGCGACGAGCGACTTCACGGCACTCACGCAGCCGTGATCGAGTGGTACCGGCGGGCGTCCCGCGACCTGCCGTGGCGCGCGCCCGAACGCACACCGTGGCAGGTGCTCGTAAGCGAGATCATGCTGCAGCAGACCCCGGTGGGGCGCGTCCTGCCGGTGTGGCGCCGGTGGCTCGAACAGTGGCCGGAACCGGGCGATCTCGCGGCGGCGTCGCCGGCGGAGGTCCTGCGCGCGTGGGACAGGCTCGGCTACCCGCGCCGCGCGCTGCGGCTGCACGCGGCTGCCCAGAACATCGCCGCGGAGCACGACGGGCGGGTGCCCGAGGACCACGCACAGCTGTTGGCGTTGCCCGGGATCGGCGCGTACACCGCGGCGGCAGTGGCCGTGTTCGCGTTCGGTCAGCGCCACACGGTCGTGGACACGAACATCCGCCGGGTCGAGGCCCGGGTGTTCTCCGGGCGGGCCCTGCCGTCCCGTTCCCTCACCGCGGCGGAGACCCGGTTGGCGCAGGACGTCCTGCCGCAGGACGTCGCGGAATCGGTCGCGTGGAACCAGGCCGTGATGGAACTGGGCGCACTGATCTGCACCGCGCGTTCCCCGCGCTGCGACGAGTGCCCCGTGCGGCGGGACTGCGCGTGGGTCGCGGCTGGCAGCCCTCCCGCGCAGGAGACGCCCAGGGGCCAGTTGTGGCACGGCACGGACCGCCAGGTCCGGGGGGCCATGATGGCAGTGCTGCGCGCCGCGGACGAGCCCGTGCCCGCGCAGTTGCTGCTCACGGACCTCGCGAGCTCGGAACAGATCGCCGGGGAGCACGCGGCCCCACCCGCCGTGGTGATCGAACGGCTCGGGGCCCTGTGGCGGCTGCCCGCGCCCGCCGAACAACGGGAGCGTGCGTTGAACGGACTGCTCGCGGACGGTCTGGCCACCTCGAACGACGGCGCGGTCAGCCTTCCGGGGTGATCGCGCGGATCATCCGCGTGTTGCCCAGCGTGTTGGG
Source organism: Kocuria sp. ICS0012 (assembly GCF_001665945.1). Lineage (NCBI taxonomy): Bacteria > Bacillati > Actinomycetota > Actinomycetes > Micrococcales > Micrococcaceae > Kocuria > Kocuria sp. ICS0012. Next base: position 51,883 of record NZ_LZMM01000041.1, read on the forward strand.
TTTGACCCGGGCCAGGTCCAGGAACTCGGCGACACCCTCGTCGTGGGAACGCAACAGCTCTGCGAAGACCTCGGGCTCGATGGTCTCCTGGTTCTCCATCACGGCGAATCCGTGCCGCGCGAAGAACGCCACCTCGAAGGTCAGGCAGAAAACCCGGCCGACCCCGAGCCGAGCCGCACGGGCCAGCAGTTCCTCGATCATCCGCCCGCCCACGCCATGACCGCGCGCCGCGGGGGACGTGGCCAGGGTGCGCACCTCCGCGAGGTCCTCCCACATCACGTGCAAGGCCCCGCAGCCCACGAGGTTCCCGGCGTCGTCCTCCGCAACCACGAACTCCTGGATACTCTCGAAGTACGTCACCGTGTCCTTGGTGATCAGGATGCGCTCGGCCGCCATGGGCGCCACGAGCTCCTTGATGCCATGGACGTCCGAGGTCCGGGCGGGGCGGATGCGGATCTCTACCATGCCCACGACTGTACGCGTCCGCTCGCGGAGGCGCCGCGGTGCCGGGCACCGCGCGGGGTGGCTCAGGCCTGCGCCTGGGCCGCTCCCCCGCCGCTGTCGGGCCCCGAGTGGGGCGAGCGCGGCACGTCTTTGCCGGACTGGCTGTCGGCGTCGTCCGAGAACGCCGGGGTGTTCTCGATCTCCCGGATCTCGTCGTCGGAGAGCTCGGACATGGGCGTGGAGGAGAAGGTGAAGGTGGCGTCGTCGCCCTCACCCTCGACGTCCACCGAGATCTTCTCGCCCGAGGCGATCTCGCCGAACAGGATCCGCTCGGAGAGCTGGTCCTCGATCTCGCGCTGCATGGTCCGGCGCAGCGGCCGGGCACCCATCGCGGGGTCGTAGCCCTTCTTGGCGAGCAACTGCTTGGCGGCGTCGGACAGCGAGATGGACATGTCCTGCTCACGCAACCGCCGCTGCAGGCGCGCGACGAACAGGTCCACGATCTGCACGATCTCACTCTCGCTCAGCTGCGGGAACACGATGATCTCGTCCACGCGGTTGAGGAACTCGGGACGGAAGTGCTCCTTGAGCTCCTCCTGCACCTTGGCCTGCATGCGGTCGTAGGACGTGGCCGCGTCCCCGCTGGCCTGGAAGCCCACGGGAACCGTGCGGGAGATGTCCCGGGTACCGAGGTTCGTGGTCATGATGATCACGGTGTTCTTGAAGTCCACCACACGGCCCTGCGAGTCGGTCAGGCGACCGTCCTCGAGGATCTGCAGCAGCGAGTTGAAGAGGTCCTGGTGGGCCTTCTCGACCTCGTCGAACAGCACCACGGAGAACGGCTTGCGGCGGACCTTCTCGGTCAACTGACCGCCCTCCTCGTACCCCACGTAGCCCGGAGGGGCACCGAAGAGCCGAGAGACGGTGTGCTTCTCCTGGTACTCGGACATGTCCAGCGTGATCAGGGCGTCCTCGTCACCGAACAGGAACTCCGCGAGCGCCTTGGCCAACTCGGTCTTTCCCACACCAGTGGGCCCGGCGAAGATGAACGAGCCACCCGGGCGGCGCGGGTCCTTCAGACCAGCTCGGGTACGGCGGATGGAGCGGGACAGGGCCTTGATGGCCTCGTTCTGCCCGATGACGCGCTTGTGCAACTCGTCCTCCATGTGCAGCAGCCGCCCGGACTCCTCCTCGGAGAGCTTGTACACGGGCACACCCGTGGAGGCGGACAGGACGTCCGAGATGACCTCCGGGGTCACCTCCGAGATCTGGTCGTCGCCCTCGCGCCACGCGGTGTCCTTCTCGTCACGCTCGGCGATGAGCTTCTGCTCGGTGTCGCGCAGGGACGCGGCCTTCTCGTAGTCCTGGCCCTCGATCGCGGCTTCCTTGGAACGCTTGGTGTCCGCGATCTTCTGGTCCAGGGCCTTGATCTCCGGCGGCGCGGTCATGCGCTTGATGCGCAGACGTGCACCGGCCTCGTCGATCAGGTCGATGGCCTTGTCGGGCAGGAACCGGTCCGAGACGTAGCGCGCGGACATGTGCACCGCGGCCTCCAGCGCGTCGTCCGAGATGGACACGCGGTGGTGCGCCTCGTACTTGTCGCGCAGGCCCTTGAGGATCTCCACGGCGTGGGCCTCGGAGGGCTCGTCCACCTGGATGGGCTGGAAGCGCCGTTCGAGGGCGGCGTCCTTCTCGATGTGCTTGCGGTACTCGTCCAGCGTGGTGGCACCGATGGTCTGCAGCTCGCCGCGCGCCAGCATGGGCTTGAGGATCGACGCGGCGTCGATCGCGCCTTCCGCGGCACCCGCACCCACGAGCGTGTGGATCTCGTCGATGAACAGGATGATGTCCCCGCGCGTGCGGATCTCCTTGAGCACCTTCTTGAGGCGTTCCTCGAAGTCACCGCGGTAGCGGGAACCGGCCACGAGCGATCCCAGGTCCAGCGTGTAGAGCTGCTTGTCCTTGAGCGTCTCGGGGACGTCCCCGCGCACGATCGCCTGGGCCAGGCCCTCCACGACCGCGGTCTTACCGACACCGGGCTCACCGATCAGCACCGGGTTGTTCTTGGTGCGCCGGGAGAGCACCTGCATCACGCGCTCCATCTCGCGGTAGCGCCCGATGACGGGGTCCAGCGTGGACTCGCGCGCGGCGGCGGTGAGGTTGCGACCGAACTGGTCCAGCACGGCCGACCCCGCGGGAGTGCCCTCCGCGCGGCCACCGGTGCCGACGCCGGCAGCTTCCTTCTCCCCGCCGGCGTTGCCGGACTGGTAGCCGGAGATCAGTTCCAGCACCGTGGCGCGGACCTTACCGGGATCCGCACCCAGCTTGACGAGCACCTGGGAGGCCACGCCCTCGCCGGCACGGATGATCCCGAGGAGGATGTGCTCGGTACCGATGTAGTTGTGCCCCAACTGCAGGGCCTCGCGCAGCGAGTGCTCGAGCACCTTCTTGGCGCGGGGCGTGAACGGGATGTGGCCCGAGGGCGCTTGCTGGCCCGGGCCGATGATGTCCTGGACCTGCTCGCGGGCGGCGCTCAGGGTGATGCCCATGGACTCGAGGGCCTTGGCGGCGACGCCCTCACCCTCGTGGATCAGGCCGAGCAGCAGGTGCTCGGTCCCGATGTAGTTGTGGTTGAGCATCCTGGCCTCTTCCTGGGCCAGCACGACGACCCTACGGGCGCGGTCGGTGAAGCGTTCGAACATGGATACTCCTTCATTGATCTCTGCCAACGATGCTAGGCATCCCCCGCGGCGTTTCCGGTACTGTTCGCCACTGGCGCACGGTATCCAGCCCTCAGCAAAATTCCCCCCGCGGGGCTTTCCGCAACTCCCCCGTCCCGTGCTCCCCGGTACCGACGACAACGGCCGGAACACGCCTGTTGCGGCGTGTTCCGGCCGTGATGCCGGGGTGTGCTACGAACTCAGTCGTTGTGAGCGGCGTAGTACTTGTCCTGGATGTCCTGGTGGATGCGGCCGCGGTCCGAGACCTGCAGGCCCTGCTTTTTGGCCCACGCGCGGATCTTGGGGGTCTCGGGGTTGCCCGAGCGGTTCGGGCGCGTGGTGGTGTTCTGGCTGCGCCCGCTCTTGGCGGACGCGCGGCGACCGGCCGCGACGTAGGGACGCAGGGCGTCGCGCAGCTTGGTGGCATTGGCCGAGCTCAGGTCGATCTCGTACTGGCCGCCGTCCAGACCGAAACGCACGGTCTCATTGGCCTCGCCGCCGTCGATATCGTCTTCAAGAATGATTTTCACGGTCTGAGCCATGCTCCAGCTCCTCCAAACGCCCTACGGGCTCGTCGATCAATTATTCGCGCTAGCAAATTCATGCTGTGGGGTGAAACACAGGAATTTGTCCCCCGTGTGATTCCGATCTCCATTCCTCATGGAAACTGTTCGGATTCACCCATGGGAACGTCCCCGGAATGAAATGCAGGAACCGCGGATTCACGGTCCTATCATGGCAGATATTCGAATAATTGTCATCACGGGCTATTGGGATCTTCCGGGGATTCACGAATAGGAATGCTGTTGCGTAAGCCCAGACCCCGTTGTTGCCGGGGCTTATCCTCCTGATATCCGAACGGGACTTTGTCCCCCTCGCGTTCGCGTACCGAGCGGTACCACTGCTCGGCGTCGTCGCGGGCCTGTGCCTGCGCATTGCGCTCGGTCCTGTCCCCGCGCAGCAACCAGCGCATCACGAGGTAGAAGACCACACCCACACCGAGTGAGGGTACGAAGACGGCCAGGTAATCCATGACGGTGATCATCCTCTCCAGGACTGGACAGCGGCTGGACGCGGTACTGCGCCGGGCCGGTTCACTCGGGCTTCATGAGTGGGAAGAGGATGGTGTCCCGGATGCCCAGGTTGGTGAACAGCATGATGAGCCGGTCCAGCCCCAGGCCGAGCCCGCCCATGGGCGGCGCGCCGTATTCGAGGGCCCGCAGGAAGTCCTCGTCCAACTGCATGGCCTCGTCGTCCCCCGCCGCGGCGAGCCGGGACTGCTCCGTGAGCCGGTCGCGCTGCACCACCGGGTCCACGAGCTCGGAGAACGCGGTGCCACGCTCCATCCCCCCGATGATCAGGTCCCACGCCTCGATCAACCCCGGCTTCTCGCGGTGGGGCCGGGCGAGCGGTTGTGCGGCCGGCGGGTAGTCGTACACGAACGTGGGTTGGATCAGGGTGGGCTCCACGATTTCCTCGAAGAGTTCCATGACGAGTTTCTGTGCGTCCCATGCAGGATTCACCTGAATATCGCGCTGAGCGGCGATCTTTCGCAGTTCCGTGACATCCGTGTCCGGGGTGACCTCCCGTCCCACGGCCTCGGACAGTCCCGGATACACGGAAACCCATGCCCACTCCCCGAACAAATCAATGCGGCCGTCCTCGGTGTCCACCTCGTCCACACCGAGCGCGCGGGCGCATTCCTGGATGATCTCCTGGATCCGCTGCGCCATCACGAATTGATCGGCATAGGCCTCATACGCCTCGAGCGTGGTGAATTCCGGGCTGTGGGAGGAATCCACACCCTCGTTACGGAAGACCCGGCCGATCTCGAAAACCCTGTCGATACCGCCCACGACCGCGCGCTTGAGATACAGCTCGGTGGCGATACGCAGCGTCATGTCCTGGTCGAACGCGTTGAGGTGCGTACCGAATGGGCGCGCCGCGGCCCCGCCGTGCACGAGCTGGAGCACGGGGGTCTCGATCTCCACGTACCCCTGTTCCTCCATGACACGGCGTACGGTGCGCGTGATCGTGGAGCGCGTGAGGACGACGTCGCGGGCCTCCTGGCGCACGATCAGGTCCAGGTAGCGCTGGCGCACCCGGGTTTCCTCGTTGAGTTCCTTATGCATGGTGGGCAGGGGGCGCAGGGCCTTGGAGGCCATGGTCCACGAGTCCGCCATCACGGACAGCTCCCCGCGCCGCGAGCTGATCACGCGACCGGTGATGGCCACGAAGTCGCCAAGGTCCACGAGGGCCTTCCACTGCGCGAGGGGTTCGTCCCCCACGTTGACCTTGGAGAGCATGGCCTGCAGCCGGGTGCCGTCCCCCTCCTGGAGGGTCGCGAAGCACAACTTGCCGGTGTTGCGCACGTGGACCACACGACCGGCCACGGTCACGACGTGCTCGGTCTCCTCCCCGGCTTCGAGCTGACCGAACTGCTCACGGACCGCGGCAAGGGTCGTGGTGCGATGCACGTCCACGGGATAGGGCGCCATCCCGGCGTCCTGCGCTGCCTGGCGCTTGGCGGCGCGCACGGCCATCTGATCGTTGAGCTCGTGGGCGCTCAGCTCCGGATCGGTGCTGGCGGTGTCTGCGGGAACGGTGGATTCGGGCTGCTCGGTCACAATGGACCAGGATACCGCCCGCGCTCAGATTCGCATGTTGTCGATCAGGCGGGTGGGGCCCACCCACGCCGCCACGAGCGCGAGGGTCCCGGGGCCGGGTTCCACGAGGGAAAGATCTCCCGGGTCCACGGTCACGAGGTAGTCCAGGCGCACCTCCGGCTCGGCGTCGATGGCGCTGCGCGCCCGCTCGAGCGTGAGCTCCCCTGCCGCGAGCGCGCGCAACGTCCGGTGCAGCACGAGCGCGTGGCCGGCCTGCGCGGCGGAGAGGTACTGGTTGCGCGAGGACAGGGCGAGCCCTTGCTCCGAGCGCACGATGGGCACCGCACGGATCTCCACCGGGTGATCGAAATCACGCACCATCCGCTGCATAAGCAGCAGTTGCTGCGCGTCCTTCTCCCCGAAATAGGCCCGCAGTTCGGCGGCGGGGCCCGGTGCCGCGATCGCGAACAGCTTGTTGACCACGGTCAGGGCGCCGTCGAAGTGCCCGGGGCGCGTGGCCCCCTCCAGGATCGACCCTGCCCGCCCGGAGGTCACGGACACCACGGGCGTCCCGTCCGGGTACATCTGCTCGACCGACGGCGCGAAGACGAGGTCCACACCCACCTCGGCGAGCCGCGCAACGTCCCCGTCCAGGTCCCGCGGGTAGCTCTCGAAGTCCTCGCCGGGACCGAACTGCAGTGGGTTGACGAACACGGACACCACCGCGAGGTCGTTCTCCGCACGCGTGCGCTGCGCGATCCGCGCGTGCCCGTCGTGCAGGGCACCCATGGTGGGGAACAACCCCACGGTGCGGGCGCCGCGGGTCACGCGCGCCCCGATCTCCTCGCGCAACTGCGCCACGGTGGTGCACACCACGGGTCCCGTCACGGGCGTTCCTCTCCGTCGAGCGCGGCAAGCACCGCGCGATAGGTCGTCTCGTCGATCCGGCCCGACGACGCCGCGCGGGCCGCGGTCTGCCGCGCCAGTGCGCGGTACCCCGCCAACAACTGCTCCCCGGCGTCCGTCTGGCGCGCTCCCCGCACGGAGGCGTCGGGTGCCGTGACGCGCTCGGGCGAGCGGGCGGCGTCGGCGGCGGAGACCCCATCTTGGGACAGCTCCCGTAGGGCGGCGACGTGGGCGGCCACCGTGGCGACGTCCCCGCGGGCCACGGGACCGGTCAGGGCATCCTCCCCGGAGGCCAGGGCGTTGTCCACCGTGGCTCGCGCGAGGGGGCCCAGGACGCGTTCCGGGTGGGTGACCCCGATCTGCCCGAGCACTTGCATGGACTCCCCGAGCAGGGTCATCACGTGATTGGAACCGTGGGCGAGCGCCGCGTGGTACAGGGGGCGATCCGCTTCCGCGATCACCACGGGCTCGGCGCCCATCTCCACCACGAGGGCTTGCGCGATGGGCAGGACGGGTGCCGCGGCGGTGACGCCGAAGCTGCAGTCCGCGAGCCGGTGCAGGTCCAGACTGAGCCCCGTGAAAGTCATGGCGGGGTGCACGGCCAGGCCAATCCCCCCGGCGCGGCGCACGGGTTCGAGCACATCCGTGCCGTAGCGCCCCGCGGTGTGCACCACGAGCTGACCGGGTTGCCACGCGCCCGTGGCACCGAGCCCGCTCACCAGGCCTGGTAGTTGGTCGTCCGGGACCGCGAGCAGTACGAGTTCACTGCGTTCCACGATCGTGGGGACGTCCAACACGGGTACGTCCGGCAACAGGGCGCCCGCGCGCTCCCGGCTCTGTTCGGAGGACGCGTGCACACCCACGACGGCGTGTCCCGCAGCCCGCAGCGCGGCGCCCAGCACCGCGCCCACCTTGCCGGCACTGATCACGCCCACGCCCAACCGGCCCGGGCGGTCACTGGGTTGTCTCACGGAAATTCTCCTCGACGGGGACGACGGCACGCACAGAGTAGCGCACGCGCCTCAGCTCCCCCGCGGGTCGGGCGTGCCTGCCAGCGCAGTGGCGTGCTGTTCGCGGCCCCGACCGTTGACGCGGTCGCGCGCCGCGCGGGCAAGGTCCGTGTGGCGTGCCTGCAGCTCGCGGACCTGTGCGGTGTCCAGGTGGTGCACGCACGTGGTCACCGACCCGGGGGTCACGTGCACCACGAAACCACTCAGCCGCAACCGCCGGTCCACGGGACCCTGGGTCACGGCCACGGACTGCGTCTTGTGGTGCGGGATCACGCTCGCGTGCCGTGCGAGTCTGCCCCACCGCAGCACGAGCGCGGACGTGTTCAAGGCGAAGCCCGTGCGACGCCACGTGAGCGGATCCAACCAGCGGGCCCTCCGGGGGCTCGTGGTGAAGTTCTCCGAGTCGCCGATCCCCGCGAGTCCCTGGTCCACGAGCTCGGTGGGCGCGTGTTCGAGCGGCAGCACGAGGTCGAGGATCTCGTGCACGTTCTCGAGTGTGCCCACGGGCAACACCGTGGAACCGAGCCCCTCGCTGCCCTCGGAGCCGCCTTTACCCGCGGTGATCACCCGGACGTGGTGGCCGTCGAAACCGCGCCACATCAGGGGTTTACCGACCTCCAGGGCCTGCACCCTCCCCGTGGGAATCGTGGAGGAGCGCTCATTGAACAACCCGGATCGGGTGCGCACCCCGGAGGGGACCACGCTGAGCGTGAACCCCCAGCTCTTCTCGAGCCGCGAGTACACCGTGGAGACCACGCCGAGCAGCAGGGGGACGAAACTGGGGATCATGACCCGCATCACCTGGGCGTTCCAGAACGCGGCGATCACCGCCGCCACCGCCATGAGCAGCAGGAGCACGGCAGGCGGGGAACATACGAGGCTCAGCAGCACCCGGCTCGTGGGCACCGTGAACACGCGCCGCAGCTCGTCCTGTTCGCCCAACAGGCCGTACTTCCGGGCGGCCCGCACGTCCACGGTGTCGCGCCTGCCGCGCTCGCCCGTACCGGCCGCGGGGTCCCCCGGGTACGCGGGGTAGCGGTCGGTTGCGCCGGAGTCCACGGCGGGGACGACGGCGCTCGCCGCCGAACGGTCCCACGGCGCCACGCGCCCGGGGCGGGTGACCTGCGGATCCCGGTACCGGTCGGCAGCCGCCTCCCCCGTTGCTTGGCCGTCATGAGCGGCCGACGCCTCGTGGGCGTCCGGGGCGGTGTGCGGGATCGGCGCGTCCGACGCGTGGTGCGCGGCCACGAGCAGTTGTTGCCGCAGCTGGCGGGCGTGGTCGCGGCGAAGGTAGGACAGCTCGAGGACGCTGGACCCGCCGTCTGCGACGTCGAACTTCAAGGACGCGAGACCCAGGATCCGGGGGACGAACTTGCGCTCGATGTCGATGCCCTGGACCCGGTCCAGGCGGGCCTGGCGGTGCGTGCGAAACAGCCACCCCGTGCGCAGGCGCACGTGTTCGTCCGTGATCTGGTAGCGGATGAACCACCACGAGAGTAGACCCAGACCGATGAGCAGGCCGAGCACACCGCACAGGATCGCGATCGCAAGACCCACGCCCGCGAGCTGCACCGCCCCGCCCACGTCCATCTCGATGGGGTCCCCGTTGAGCACCGCCGTGACGAGGTCGTCCAGGAACACGTTGCCGAAGCCCCACGCGAGGGCCACCACGAGTAGCCAGCTGCGCACGAAAGGCGTGAGCGGGTGCACCCGGTGCCACGCGCCGTCGGCGTCCGCCCCGGGGCGTGGACCCGTGCCAGTGCGCTGGGCGGACCCGGGGAGCGGACCGGAGCCCGGGTCTGTCGGCGACCCCGGCTGCGCGTAGCGGTGGGACGGGTCCGGGCTCATCACAACCCCACCATGTGCTCTTCCCCGCGCTCCGTGAGCTGCTCACGCAACCGGCCCGCCTCCGCGCGGGGTAACCCGGGCAGCACGGCATCCGTGGCCGCGGACGCGGTGTGGAGCGTGAGCGTGGCCAGCCCGAACGCGTTGAGCACCGGCCCGGTCTTGATGTCCACGTACTGCATCCGCCCGTACGGCACCACGGTCACGCTGCGGAAGAACAGGCCCTTGCGCAGCCACAGTTCGGTGGGTGCCTCCGCGTAGCCGATGGCCCGGACCCGGCGCGGGATCAGGGACAGGTTCACGAGACCCAGCCCGAGCACGATCCCGAACAGCACCCACATCCACCACTGCGGGCGGTCGCCCCAGGTCCCGAGCAGACCCAGGATCAAGGGGATCGAGAAGATCGCGGTCCACACGACGGTGGAGAGGGCGGAGCTGATCAGGCGTACGGAAACGTACTGGGGCGCCACCCGGTGCCAGGTCAGTCCCGGAGGTGACAGTTCATCGGTGGCGGGCATATCCTCCCTCTCCTGGGGCGTACGGGTCCCGCCGTCCACCGTAGGGGGTTTCCTCCTCCGCGTCGGGGTCATCGGGTGGGAGCCGACACGATTTCTCCACGATCCAGCCCACGACCGCCAGCACGATCCCCGCCACGCCTTGGGCGATGCACAGCCACAACGGTTCCTGCGTGGAACGCACCCCGAGCAGGGTGAGCTGGTCCACGCCGATCCCGGCGTGCCACCCGGCGGTCAGCGCTCCGTAGTACGCGATCGCCTGCGCCGCCGCTGCCGTACCCACGGCCCACACGGGATCGTACGGTTTGCGCCGAGCCGGGTCGCGACGTCGCCCGGCACCGCGTTCGGGGTCCCGGTAGGCGCGCAACCGCAGCCCCAGGTACCCCACCACGAGCGCGGCCGCGAGTTCGGCGAGCAGACTGAGCCACGGCAGGATGAGCAGGCTCTGGTGTTGCCCGCTCACCACGTGATTGAGGCTCCACCCCACGGCCCCCCCCCCCCCCGCGGCCCCCCCCCGGGCCCACACCATGAGCGAACCGACCGGGCCCCCCCCACACGTCGCACCCGCGGCGCCCGCCCCCGCACCGACCCGCGCAGCGCGCCCCCCCCCG